>JAZQVX010000177.1:0-2765 GCA_045632045.1 Lawsonibacter sp. | reverse complement strand
ATAGCTTCCCCCTTGCGGGGGAGCTGGCATTTGCGAAGCAAATGACTGAGGGGGTAAATAAAAAGCTGAAAAGCCCTCTCAGTCTCACTTCGTTCGACAGCTCTCCCAAAGGGAGAGCCAAGGCCTTGCCTCCCCCATAGGGGGAGGTGGCACGCGAAGCGTGACGGAGAGGGCTCAACTCAGGAAATATCCGCCAGATCCAGATATTTATGTCCGTTGTCTGCGATGTGGTCTTTTCTGCCTGGCAGATTATCGCCCAGCAGCAGATCGAACACTGCGGCGGTGCGCACCACATCTTCGGGCAGTACCTTGATGAGGCGGCGGGTGGCGGGGTTCATGGTGGTCAGCGCCATCATCTCGGGGTCGTTCTCGCCCAGACCCTTGGAGCGCTGAACATCGTACTTCTTGCCCTCCAGGGTGGCCACGATGTCGTTCTTCTCCTTGTCGGAGTAGGCAAACCAGGTCTTTTCCTTGCAGGTGATCTCATACAGGGGAGATTCGGCGATGTAGACATAGCCCTCCTGAATGAGGGTGGGGGTCAGGCGGTAGAGCATGGTCAGGATCAGGGTGCGGATCTGGAAGCCGTCCACATCGGCATCGGTACAGATGACCACCTTGTTCCAGCGCAGGGCGCTGAGATCGAACTGAGCCACATCCTTGGCACGCTTGTCATTGACCTCCACACCACAGCCCAGCACTTTAAGCAGGTCGGTGATGATCTCACTCTTGAAGATCTTGCCGTAGTCGGCCTTCAGGCAGTTCAGAATTTTGCCGCGGACGGGCATGATGCCCTGGAACTCGGCGTCGCGGCTGAGCTTGACGCTGCCCATTGCGGAGTCGCCCTCCACGATATACAGCTCGCGCTTGGACACATCCTTGGTGCGGCAGTCCACAAACTTCTGCACACGGTTGGAGATGTCCATGGAGCCGGTCAGCTTCTTCTTGATGTTCAGGCGGGTCTTTTCTGCCGTTTCGCGGGAGCGCTTGTTGATGAGGACCTGCTCGGCGATCTTGGCGGCGTCCAAGGGGTTCTCGATGAAGTAGACCTCCATCTGGGCACGGAGGAACTCCGCCATGGCGTCCTGCACGAATTTGTTGTTGATGGCCTTCTTGGTCTGGTTCTCATAGGAGGTCTGGGTGGAGAAGTTGTTGCTCACCAGCACCAGACAGTCCTGCACATCGTTGAAGGTGATCTTGCCCTCGGTCTTGTTGTACTTGTTCTGCTGTTTCAGATAGCTGTCGATGGCGGAGACGAAGGCAGAGCGCACCGCCTTTTCGGGGGAGCCGCCGTGCTCCAGCCAGGAGGAGTTGTGGTAGTGCTCGATCATCTGCATTTTATTGGAGAAGCAGAAGGAGACGGACAGCTTGACCTTATACTCGGGCTTGTCGGCGCGGTCGCGGCCCCGGCGCTCGGTCTGCCAGAAGACAGGCAGGGTGAGGGCATCCTCGCTGGACAGCTCGGTGACATAGTCCACGATGCCGTTTTCGTAGTTGAACTCGGTGGTCTCAAACTTGTTGGCGCCCACCTGATTGCGGAAGCGGAAGGTGATGCCGGCGTTGACCACGGCCTGCCGCTTCATGACATCCAGATAGTAGTCCACAGGGATGTCGATGTCGGTAAAGACCTCCAGATCGGGCTTCCAGCGGAAGGTGGAGCCGGTCTTTTTGCCCTTGTCGGTGGGCTCTTTTTTCAGACCGCCGATGTTCTCGCCCTTTTCGAAGTGGAGGGAGTATTTGAAGCCGTCGCGCCAGATGGTGGCGTCAAAAAACTCGGAGGAATACTGGGTGGCGCAGGAGCCCAGACCGTTCAGGCCCAGAGAGTACTCATAGTTGTCACCCTCGCCGCCGTACTTGCCGCCGGCGTACAGCTCGCAGAAAACCAGCTCCCAGTTATACTTCTGCTCCTTCTCGTTCCAGTCCACAGGGCAGCCGCGGCCCTGATCCTCCACCTGAATGGAGTGGTCGGAGAAGCGGGTGACGGTGATGAGATTGCCGTGACCCTCACGGGCCTCGTCGATGGCGTTGGACATGATCTCGAATACGGCGTGCTCACAGCCCTCCAGGCCGTCAGAGCCGAAAATAACGCCCGGACGCTTGCGGACGCGGTCCGCGCCCTTCAGTGCGGAGATGGATTCGTTGCCGTAACTGGGTTTCTTAGCCATAGTTATCTTCCTCGCGTTTCAAATTGCAAATAGTTATTTCATTCTACCAAAGATTTAGCGGGTTAGTCAAGTAGGGGCCGATGCACTCATCGGCCCGCGTGCCAGGTTGTGCGTAGGGGCGCACAGTGTGCGCCCGCCGTGATACGGCGATTGTTCCCCCGCGTGGAGGTAAATCGTACACAGGGGCGATGGGGACATCGTCCCCTACAAAAAATTCCACCTATGGGAACTTTTTGTGGCCTTTCCTCGTCTAAATCAATAAAGAGACGCAAAGGAGGAAATTTCGGTGAAAAAACTGTTTGCCCTGTTGTTGTGCATGTTTTGTTTGGCGGGATGTGAAAAAGAACCGGATGATATGCCCACTGACCCCATACCCATTCCTACCGCCCCTGCCGTCGAAGTTCCCGCTGACCAACCCACCTGTGTTGCCCCCATTGTTCCCACCGACCCGGCTGACATGACCGGTGCTCCCGATCTGACGGTGTTCTGCTCCGGGAAAGAGGTCACGGCGCTGTATGGCGGCCATACCTGGTGCACCACCATGCCCGACGGAACCCCGGCCATCATCTGCGCCGATGCCCTGCACCCCCTGGAGATGCAGAA
>JAZQVX010000176.1:0-7248 GCA_045632045.1 Lawsonibacter sp. | reverse complement strand
AACCAGAAGGGAGCCTAAGTCATTTCGATTCTGGAACAGGGCAATGGCGGGGAAGACGACGCTGCCGAAGGCGAACATCACATAGGTGCGCTCCATGGGGGAGAAGTGGCGGGATGTGTCCCGGCTGATGACATTGAACAGAGCGGCGGCGCAGGCGGCGCACAGCAGCAGTACGGCACCCAGAGGGGAGAAAGCCACTTCGCCGCCTGCCGAGGTCAGACCAACACCCACCACGGAAACGGCGGCGCAGACAAACTGAAGCCGTGTTACCCGCTCGTGCAGGAATAATCGCCCCATCAGCAGTCCGAACACGGGGATGGTGGCCAGCATGAGCCCGGAAAAGGAAGTGGAGGTCATGGCGATGCCGTAATTTTCACAGATGTAATAGATGACGGGCTGCACAATGCCCAGCAGGAGCAGCCGCCCCATAGGCTTGCCGCGAAATTCCATGGGGATGCGGAAGAGGATCACGATGAGATTGAGCGCGATGAATGCGGTGAGAAAGCGGGCTGCCAGCACCACCAGCGGAGCGGCCTGTGCCAGCGCCACGGAAGAAGCCAGAAAGCTCACGCCGAAAATACCGTAACTGACCAGACAGGCCAGGGTGGCAAGGGTCGTTTTGGTCATAAAAAATCCCTCTGATGTAAAAGTTTTCCACGAAACATGATAGCATGGTGGAGAATTTTTTGCAACAGAGGGAAAAGTTTTGGGGCTTATTCCTGCCACGGTGCGGCGTTGTTCAGCCGCTTTTCCAGAGAACCGTAGTAGTCATTGGTAACGATATTGCCCGAGTGCTTGAACATGGCGGAGACCTGCTTATAGATCTCGGACACATATCCCTCCGGGACGGTGACACCCTCGTAGGGGGTGAAGGTGTCGGTGGAGGACTTGTACTTGCCCAGCTCGGTGATGAAGCTGCGGTTGGACAGCACCACCAGACCGGGGGAGTCGGAGAGAATGTCCTGTCCCACCAGCAGGCGGGAGTCATACTCCAGTCCGAACAGGTTGAGCAGGGTGGGCAGGATGTCCATGGAACAGCAGGGCTTCTCGATGTGGATGGGTTCCTCTATATCGCCGCTCCAGAGGATGAGGGTGGAGTGGAAGATCTCGAAGTCGGTGTCCATCTTCATGCCGCTCAGCTCGTCCCAGGTGGCGGGGTTCATGCCATAGGGATAGTGGTCGCCGGAGATGCAGATGACGGTGTTCTCCAGCTGGCCGTACTGCTCCAGCTGCTGCAGCACATATTCCAGCGCCCGATCCAGCTCCATGTTGCAGGCCAGATAGGCTCGGGCCTCTTCGCTCATATCCAGATGAGCCACCTCGTCCCGGTGCTTGTGAGCCATCATGTTGCCCATGAAGTTGTAATTCATGTGGCCGCTGACGGTCATATAGTAGTTGTGGAAGGGCTGCCCGGATGCCAGCGCCTGAGAGATGGTCTTTTCCATCATCTCCAGATCGGACTGGGGCCAGGTGTTCTTGACCTCCAGACCGTTGCCCACGCCGTAGAAGTCGTAGCCCATGTTGGGGTGGGACACATTCCGGTCATAGTAGGTGTAGGAGTTGTTGTGATAGGCGGTGGTGGCGTACCCCTCAGAGCGGAGCATGTTGCCCATGCAGAAGGGCATGGAGTTGGAGCCGGAGGTGCGGAAGGAGAACACCTGATTGCTGGGGATCAGACCGGTGCAGGCCACATACTCGCCGTCAATGGTGGATTTCCACCACAGGGGGTTATAGAAATTCTCAAAGACAAAGCCCTCGTTGGCCAGCTTGTAGAGGGTGGGGGTCAGTTCCTCGTGAACCATGTACTTCCAGAAGGCCTCAGCGGTGATGAAAATGAGGTTTTTGCCCTCGAACATCCCGGTGTACTCGTTCTGCTTGGTGGGAGTGCGGCTTGCCACCCACTGGTCAATGGCCTTGATGGCGGAGTTGGGGGCGCTTTCCGCCAGAGCGGCATAGTCGATGTTCAGCACATTGTCCTGATAGACGATGGGCTGGGGCTCGGGTTCCACTTCAGTCTCAGGCTCGGTGGGGAGGAGCTCTTCGGGCTGTTCGGGTTCCGCGGGAGTTTCGGGTACCACGGGCTCGCTCACCTCAGCCTCGGGCAGACCGAACAGCCGGTTGCGGATGTCCAGACGCAAGGTGGTCAGCAGACCGAACCGGGACACGGAGAGCTCGGGGATGACCTCGCCGCGGTACACAGCGGCGGGGGAGGTGACGCCGCCGTCGGAGAGATTGACAGCGGTGACAGCCAGGGCCTGCACAACGATCACAGCGCACAGCAGGAGGACTTTGCTCCGACGGTTGAAGGTCATGGGCTCGGCGCTCCGGCGGCCTCTGGGAGTCAGAATATACACCATCAGAAGGATGAAGGGGACGGACAGCAGCACAATGGCGGGCAGCGTTTTGGCGATGCCCGCCAGCGTTTCCCGCCAGTAGCTGCCGATGGCATCGCCGGCCATGGTCAGACTGTCCAGAGCGGGGAAGGTCTTGAAAATGGTGTGATAGACGGCGTTGCCGCAGAACCAGAAGGACACCACGCCGAGGGAAACGGCGGCAAGTATCTTATTCAGCCGGGGGGAGCCCAGACAGGAGAGCAGGGAGAGCAGCAGGCCGATGGCGATGCTGAACAAAGCGGTGTGCAGTCCGCCCTGAGCGAAGGGGGAACCCAGCGTCCACCACTTGATGACAAGCTCCATCCACAGGATGGCCGCGGGGAAGAACCACAGGTGAGGTGTAAATTTAAAACGATTCATAGGACATGATCTCCGTGAAAAATCTGATCTTTCCTCATTCTACATAATTGCGGAACCGACTGCAAGGGGCTGAAGAGAGATGATGGATGAAATTTCTATAAAGAAGTGGGGATGAGCGGAAAAAGATCCGGGCAGACTGAGGGTGAATTCTGATAAGGAGGATGTCACCATGACCGCCAAAGAACTGATGTATGTAGAAGACGCGCTGGGCCATGAGCAGTATTTTCAGACCCAGTGCCGCCAGACCGCCTCTCAGCTGCAGGATCCACAGCTGAGAGCCTGTGTGGAGCAGCTGGCCACCGGCCACAGCCAGCTGTTTCGTAATTTCTATGGCCTGCTGTAAGGAGGGGACAGGATGACCGACCGGAATCTGATGGAAAATCTGCTCCAGCTGGAGAAGGGGGCCTGCGGCCTGTTTATGAATGGGGCGCTGGAATCCAGCACCGCCAATGTCAATGAGGCGTTTAAGTCTGCCCTGTCACAGTCTCTGGGGATGCAGGAGACGATTTATGCCAAAATGGAGGAGCGGGGCTGGTACGCCCCCGAACAGGCCCAGCAGCAGAACATGAACACCGTCAAGCAGAAGTTTTCTGCTCAGTGATAAAAATGTAAAAAGCAGACTTCCCAATGGGGAAGTCTGCTTTTTGGTGTAAGAACGATCCAAAAGAATTTTGCGGTTTTAGTGAAATGTTTGCCGGGCGGCAAACATGAAATAATTCACTTCGTGAATTGTGAAATTTTCTGCTTGCGCAGAATGTGAAATGAAATAAATCCACCCATGTCCGCAGACATTTCACATTGCGCGGCAATATTTCACGCGCGAAGCGCATTTCACAAATCCCGCAAGGGATTTATTTCGTTGAAAAAACGACCTGTCGAAACAGGTCGTTTTTTCTGGTGCCGGTGGCGGGACGCCTACGCGCTAAGCGCCGCCGCAAGCGGCGGTTGCGCTCCGACACAACCGCCTGCGGGCGGTTGTCGAACCCGGGTTCTCGTCCCGGAAATCAAAAAACGAAAGCACCCTGTACAGGGTACTTTCGTTTTTTGGTGCCGGTGGCGGGACTCGAACCCGCACGATGTTGCCACCAACGGATTTTGAGTCCGTCACGTCTACCAATTCCATCACACCGGCAAGTGCGGAAACTATTATACCCGAAAATAAACTGCTTTGCAAGAGAAAAAACAAAGTGGGTATTTACATTTGGAAAAAAACGTGATATGATTTCGAAGATTAGATAACCAACTTATCAAAACGCGATGAGGAGTTTATTACTATGAGCGATTTTGTTATTATCACCGATTCTTCCTGCGACCTGCCCGCCCATATCGTGGAGGAGCTGGGCATCCATGTGGTTCCCCTGTCCTTCCTGATGGAAGATAAGAGCTACTATAACTACCCCGACAACCGGGACATGAGCCCCGAGGAATTCTATGAGAAGCTGCAGGCCGGCAGCATGCCCACCACCAATGCCGTCAACATTGGTCAGGCCACCGAGGCCATGGAACTGTATCTGAATCAGGGCAAAGATGTGCTGGTGCTGGGCTTTGACTCCGCTTTGTCCACCACCTACAATTCCTTTGCCATTGCCGCCGATGATCTGAAGCGCCACCACAAGGAGCGCAAGATCTGTGTCGTGGATACCCTGAGTGCCTCCGTGGGTCAGGGCCTGCTGGTCTGGCAGGCTGCTCAGATGGCCAAAGAGGGCAAGAGCATTGAGGAGACCCGTGACTGGGTGGAGGCCAACAAACTCCATGTCTGCCACTGGATCACTGTCAACGATCTGTTCCACCTCAAGCGCGGCGGCCGTGTTTCTGCCGCAACCGCCGTAATGGGCAGTATGCTGCAAATCAAGCCTGTTCTGATCGTGGACGAAAAGGGTAAGCTGGCCACCGTAGCCAAGGCCCGGGGGCGCAAGGCTGCCCTGACCGCTCTGGTGGATAAGGTGGCAGAAACTGCCATCAACCCCGAGGAGCAGACCATGTTCATCAGCCACAGCGCCTGTCTGGAGGACGCGCAGTTCGTCGCCGACCAGATCAGGGAGCGCTGCGGCGTCAAGGAGGTCATCCTCTCCGACATCGGCCCTGTCATCGGTTCCCATACCGGCGTGGGCTGTATCGCCATGTGCTTCCTGGGCACTCACCGATAAAAACGAAAGGCTTCGCCATCTGGCGAAGCCTTTTTCTTATGTTCAGGTTTCCATCTCAACGGTCACATTGTCGGTGCCGTTTTTCTCGAATTCGCTGATGTAAACTTCCATGCGGCTGGTCAGCTCGGCCAGATTGCTCTCGTCAATGGGGGCGTCGTTCATGTCGCGGCGGGCCAGATCTTCGGCCAGAATATCAAAAAAGACATTATTCTCATATTCGGCGATGGCCTCGTGGATGCCGCCCTCAACAAAGGCCTTGGAGGGGATGATCTCGCCCTGATAGAGTTCGGCCAGTGCGGGCATGCCCTCCAGCGCGGCGCGGGCGAAGAGAAGGCTCTCGACCTCGTCGTAATCCCGGAAACGCTGATCGCCCCGGGTGGAGTTGAGGATCCAGTTGCCGATGTAGACCAGATCCAGCAGTCGGCGAAACTGCTTCTTGCTCAGTTCAACATTCATAATGGGTCTCCTTGTGGGGGTTCGAATACCTATATTATAGTCGGCGCGGCGCGTTTGTCAAATGGGGAAGGCTGGTTTGACGGAAAATTTCAGCCTGTTTTTAGGGAAAATGCCGGATAAGTCCATGGAAAAAGACAATAAAAAGGTGCTTACCCTCCCTTTACACAAAGAGGAAAAGCGTGTATAATAAACTGTCTACATGCGCGATACGCGTAGTTTTGTCATCGCACTCAGGAGGTCACCATGGAACAGAATGTCGTCATCACCCTGCGGGGAAAGCAGCTTTATGAGGATTTGCCCCCCGAATCCATCGAACTGGTCACCGAGGGCGTGATGAGCTGGGAGGGCGAGTGCTGTACCCTGCGCTATCTGGAAACGGAGCTGACCGGCATGGGCAGCACCACCACCGTGATCCAGATCGTGGGCGAGGAAGTCACCATGATGCGTCAGGGTGAGGTTTACAGCCAGATGGTATTTCGTCAGGGCAAGCGCCATCTGTCCCACTACCGTACACCTTATGGCGAAATGACCATCGGTGTGAATGCCCGCCATGTGCTGGTGGATATGGACGAAACCGGCGGCGAGCTGGAATTGGACTATGACATCGAGATGAACCATGTCCTGTCCGGCCGCAATGTGTTCGCCATCCGTGTGGAACCCTCCCGGAGCGGGAGTCTGAAACAGTGAACAACAGGGCCGAGGGCCCGCAACCATAGAAGAGAGATTCGTATTGAAGAGGTGTGTAATATGACCAATATGATCCAGGCCGCACGCGCTCAGGTCGCTGAGCTGACTCAGGCCGCATACGAGAAGGCCGCTGCCGCCGGCCTGCTGCCCGAGGGTGCAGAAGTCAAGGCAACCATTGAGATTCCCAAGGATACTTCCCACGGCGACTACGCCTCCTCCTTTGCCATGGCCGGTGCCAAGGCTCTGCGTAAAGCTCCCCGCATGATCGCAGAGACCATCGTGGCCAATCTGGAGCTGGAGGGCAGCTACTTCCAGAAGGTAGAGATCGCCGGTCCCGGCTTCCTGAACTTCACTCTGGGCCCCAAGTGGTACGGCGATGTGCTGGGCGCTGTGGAGGCTGAGGGTGCCAATTACGGCGCCGGCAACGGCGGCGAGGGCAAGAAGGTTATGGTGGAGTTTGTTTCCGCCAACCCCACCGGCCCCATGCACATGGGCAACGCCCGCGGCGGCGTGCTGGGTGACACTCTGGCCAATGTTCTCTCCCGCGATGGCTGGAACACCTGGAAGGAGTTCTATGTCAACGACGCCGGCAACCAGATCAACAAGTTTGCCGTTTCCATCAATGCCCGCTACATGCAGCTGATCCTGGGTGAGGAGAACTTTGAGTTCCCCGAAGAGGGCTACCACGGCGACGACATCAAGGCTCTGGCCAAGGCCATCTATGAGGCCAACGGCGATTCCTGGAAGGATCTGCCCGAGGAGGAGCGCTTTGCCCGTATGGCCGAGTACGGTCTGTCCGTCAACATCCCCAACATGAAGTCCGACCTGCGTCGCTACGGCATCGAGTACGACGAGTGGTTCTTCGAGTCTGAGCTGCACAACACCGGCTATGTTGCCGAGACTGTGGAGATGCTGACCGAGAAGGGCTGGACCTATGAGAAGGACGGCGCTCTGTGGCTGAACACCACCGAGCTGCTGAAGGCCAAGTTCATGCGCGAGGGCAAGACTCAGGAGCAGGTGGACAAGCTGGACCTGAAGGACGATGTCCTGCGCCGCGCCAACGGTTTCTATACCTACTTCGCCGCCGACATCGCCTATCACCGCAACAAGCTGGCTGTCCGCGGCTTCGATGTGGTCATCAACATCTGGGGCGCTGACCACCACGGCCATGTGGCCCGCCTGCAGGCCGCTCTGGACGGTCTGGA
>JAZQVX010000175.1:0-2862 GCA_045632045.1 Lawsonibacter sp. | reverse complement strand
TGCCCTTTCTGCGCCGCTCAAAGAGCTTCACGAAAATCAGAACGATGCCCAGGGGCATGGCGCTCAGAAGCATAAAGGTGGTAAAGACCCAGTAGATTTTGGTATAAGTTTCCTGACTTTGTTTTGTTGTCATGGGGTTTGTCCTCCCGGAAGAAAATGCTGGCTCTATCATACATCCTCCCGGGGAAAAAGTAAACGAAAATGCAGTTTTTTCCCAAAGCAGTTGTTACTGTTCTGTAGTTGTATTTGGGGTTCTGCCATGGTATAATACCAGACGAAATTTGACGAAAACGCCCTTGAAATGGCGCTTTTTGGATATGGAGGAACAATTATGAGCGGAGGAAAACGCGTGGCCGGAAGCACTGCGGGTCGCCGCAGCGCCGGGGGCGGTGTGAAGCCCGGAGCGGTGATCGCCGTCATCGTGGGCGTGCTGCTGGCAGCTTATGTGGGTCTGTGCCTGTGGGCCGGAAACCGATCGACCGTATTTCCCAATGTGACGGTAGCCGGGCAGGATGTGTCCGACATGGATATGATGCAGGTGACCATGGTCGCCAAGGAACTGCTGGAGGAAAAGGCGCCCGAGGCCTTCGTCACGATAAGCTACGGCAGTTGGGAGAAAACCATCTGTGCTGCCGACCTGACTCCCTTTGAGGGTTACGATGACAATGCAGCCTTCGATGCCATGTGGAATCCAGAGGGAAACAATTTCTTCCTGAAGGGTTTCCGCTATCTGAGCCATCTGATGGGCAAAGGCACGGACATCTCTCTGGTGCCTAATTATGCCAGCCAGGAGCAGCCCGCGCTGGATGCCGTTCTGACCGAAGCGCAGGAGAAACTGGGCAGCGACTCCGTCAAGGCCACCTACGCCAAGGAGGGCGAGAAGCTGGTTATGACCAAGGGCCGCACCGATGTCAGCATCGACATGGCCCAGACCGCCGCGCTGGTCTACCAGGCTCTTGAGCAGGAAGTGTTCCCCGCCCTCTTCCGGGGCGAAACGCCCGATGTGACTGTGGAGATGGTGGTGGGCGAGGTTGCCCCCATCACCCCCGACTATACCGCCATCCATACCGAACTCTACGCCGAGGTGACCGAGCCCGCCTACGACAAGGAGACCGGCACCGTCAGCGACCATGTGGTGGGTGTGGACTTTGATGTGAAGACCCTGCAGACTGCCTATGAAAAGGCCGCCGAGGGGGAAACCTTCTCCATCCCCCTCACCATTACCCAGCCCAAGGACACCAGAGAGGCTTATGAGAAAAAGCTCTTTGCCGATGTGCTGGGCTCCGCCACCAGTAAGGTGGGCGGTACCGCCAACCGCAAGACCAATGTGAAGCTCTCCGCCGCGGCCTGTGACGGTGTCATCCTGCTGCCCGGCGAGATCTTCGCCTATAACGAAACCACCGGCAGCCGCAGCGCCGACAAGGGCTATCTCCCTGCCCCTACTTACAGCGCCGGTGCCTCTGTGGATGATGTGGGCGGCGGCATCTGCCAGACCTCTTCCACCATCTACTACGCCCTGCTGCACACCACCCTCGAAGTGGTGGAGCGCCAGAACCACAGCTATGCCACCGGCTATGTCCCCGACGGCATGGACGCCACCGTGTTCTACGGTGCGCTGGATTTCCGCTTCAGAAACAACACCAACTACCCCATGAAGGTGGTCACTGAGAGCTACGACAAGGGCGGCAACCGCTATCTGAAGATCACTCTGGTGGGCACCAACGAGGACGGCCGCTATGCCAAGCCCACCAACGAAGTTTTCGATGTGGTGGAGCCCACCAAGTCCTATGTGGCCGACGATAGTGTGCCTCAGGGCACTCTGGTGCTGGATAAGGAGCAGAACGCCTACCGCGGCCGCAAGGCTCAGGTCTACCGTACCATCTACGAGGCCGACGGCACGCTGGTGGAGAAGCAGAATATGGGCGTCAGCCGCTATAAGATGCGCCCCCACCTGTACCACTACAATCCTCTGGACGGTGATCCCGCATCCTGGCCCGACGGCGTGCCTCCTCAGCCCGCCCCTGTCGCCCCTGTGGAGCCTGTGCCCCCTGCTGAGCCTGTGGCTCCTGCGGTGCCCGAAACTCCCGCCCCCGCCGTTGACCCCGCCGCCGGGGCCCCCATGGTGTGAGGTGCGCCATGTTTCAGGGTTTTTCTCAGCAGAGCATCGACTTCCTGTGGGGAGTTGCGCTGAATAACGACCGCACCTGGTTTCAGGAGCATAAGCAGGAATTTCTCGACCATGTGGATGGGCCCATGAAGGAACTGGCCCGGGAGATCACCGCCCGGATGCAGGAGAAGTATCCCAAGCTGGGGCTGGAGCTGAAGCTCAGCCGCATTTATCGGGATGCCCGCCGGCTCTATGGTCGGGGGCCCTACAAGGACCATCTCTGGTTCACTCTCCGCCGCCCCGGTGTGAGCGAGGGCGCCACCCCCTGCTTCTACTTTGAGATCTCCCCCAGCTGTTACAGCATCGGCGTGGGTGCCTATGATCCCACCCCGCTGACCATGGCAAAGCTGCGCGCCCGCATCGACCGGGACCCCGCGCCCCTGGCGAAGATCGTGAAGAAGATCAACGCCCGCCCGGAGTTCCGGCTCTACGGCCAGATGTATAAACGCCCCAAGGGCGATCCCGGCCCCCTGCTCTACCCCTGGTACAACTGCAAACAGATGGGTGTGACCGCCGACTATAACTGTGACGGTCTGCTCTTCACACCGGAACTGGCAGAACAGGTCATGGAGCACTTCGAACTGCTGCTCCCCCTGTATACCTATCTGCGGGAGCTGCCCGGCGACCCCATCCCCGAGGGATATTAAGAACACGCCCCCGCCTTTTTCCAACAGAGAGGGCGGGGGCTGAAATTT
>JAZQVX010000174.1:0-13117 GCA_045632045.1 Lawsonibacter sp. | reverse complement strand
TGGGAGTTTCCAGCCGCACGGAGGGGGAGCGCTATGGCAGCGCCATGACCTTCGCGGCCCTTGCCCAGGCCTCAGCCCCGGGGCAGATGCCGGTCTATCAGCTGCGGCGTGAGCTGGAACGAGTCCACGCAGAACTTTCCTGAAAAATAAATTCCCGCCTGAGGCTTCACGCCCCGGCGGGAATTTTTTGTTGACCTGAAAGGGGAAAACGGATGCTTTTCCCGGCTGAACTGTCCCCGGGATGGGACTTTTGGAAGAAAAAGGTTGTTATGTAACCTCTTGACAGCGGCGGAAAAATCGGGTATGCTAAAGCGGCAATAGAACAACTGTTCTATATCAGCGGTAGCTGACCAGCTCATCCATCTCCTTGCGCACCTTGTTGCGCAGGGGATCTCCCTGCTTGGCATAGCCCAGAGTGATGACCAGCCGGGCGGGATGCTCCAGATCGCACAGGGCGCGGATCTTCTTGTCATTGAACCAGCCCAGAATGCAGGTGTCCAGCCCCTGAGCGGTGGCCTCGGCAGTCATGTAAGCGGCGGCGATGCCGATGTCGATGGAGCGGTAGTCGTTGCCCTTGACCTTGGCGCCCATGGCGGCGGTGCGAACATAGGGCATCTCGGACAGGACCAGCATGATGGGAGCCTGTGCGGCGAATTTGTTCAGCTCCATGCTTGCGGTGGCGGCGGCAACCTCTTTGGCGAGCTGACCGCGGCAGACGGTGACATGGTAGGGCTGACCGTTGCAGGCGGAGGGGGCAAGACGGAGGGCCTCCAGAATGGCGTCCAGCTTCTCCTGCTCCACTTCACGGTTCTCGTCATAGCTGCGGCAGGACTGACGGCTGCGGGCAATATCCAAAAAGTTCATGGGGGAATTCTCCTTGTACTTGATTTTGTCAGGGAATAAAAAATCGTCGCAAGCGAACTTGCGACGATGTGGTGGAGGAGGGTGGATTCGAACCACCGAAGCGAGACGCAACAGATTTACAGTCTGCCCCCTTTGGCCACTCGGGAACTCCTCCATATTGAATTGGAGCTGGTAGACGGATTCGAACCCCCGACCTGCTGATTACAAATCAGCTGCTCTACCGGCTGAGCTATACCAGCGGATCAGTTGGTGTCCTGTCCAACAACATTGATGAGTATATCAAAGGAAGCGGGAAATGTCAAGCACAAAAATCGGAAAAATTCAAAAATTTTTTCAAATCAATAAAATGTTGAAAATAAGCGAAAAAACAGCTTATTTTCGCGGGAAAGGACGGATGTTTATTACACACTGCACCGGCCTGAGGGGCCACGGAGAAGAGGAGGACCGAAATGACTTTGCTTGAATTGTCGGCGGAATACCGCGCCCATGCCGCCGCGTTGAAGGGGCGCATCGAGCAGCTGCGGCCCAAACTGGAGCAGACGCGCAGCACACAGGAGCGCAGAGAACTGGAGCGGCGCATCCACATGCTCTCCAGTATGCAGCGGGAGGCCATGGAACTGGCCGCCCTGACCGAGCACTATTATGACAGGGGGTACCACAGCAATGCACGATATAAAATATAAGCCCAAGCGGGGCCGAGTCCGTCAGACCAGTCCCGAGATGGCGGCCTATGTGCGCCAGATCGCGTCCGACAACGCCGGGGAGCACAGCCGCCTCAAGCGCAACCTCATCCGGGCCATCCGGGAGGAACTCACCGACCGCCAGCGGCAGGTGCTGACCATGTACTATCTCCGGGAGATGACCATCAATCAGATTGGGGAGGAGCTGGAGGTCTATCCCTCCACCGTCTACCGCACCCTCCACAGAGCGGAGCAGCGGCTGTTCCGCTGTCTGCGCTACGGCGCGGGGAGCTATCTGAAGGATATGGGGGAGGATTGAAGTATGTACAATGTGAAGAAAATAGGGTATATTGTAATGAGAAAAAGAGAGTTCCGAGATAGTGAACTTTGGAAAATTTGGAGAGCTGTGATTACCAAAACTACATGCGCTTACTGCGCATCCCTGGATGGTAAAATCCTGTCGGCGGATGATTTGAATGGGATAAAACCACCTCCAGTGCATCCGAACTGCAAATGTGCGATCGAAGCGCTAAAAGCAATTAAAGCGGGTACGGCGACGGATGATGGGATGAACGGCGTGGATATGTATATCAGCCTATATGGAGAACTTCCGGATTGTTATATTGATTCAAAATCTGCACAGAATCTTGGGTGGGAAAAACTGGATGGAAATTTGGCGGAGGTATTACCCGGAAGAATAATAGGTGGGGATATTTTTGAGAATCGAAAACGGAAACTGCCAGAGAAGGCGGGACGAATTTGGTATGAAGCGGATTTTGATTATGAAAGCGGTTATCGAAACAGCTGTAGAGTTCTTTACTCGAATGACGGATTGGTTTTTGTTACATATGACCACTACATGTCGTTTTATGAGATTGTGATGGAGGAGTAAATGAAAATTTTTACACTTGATTTTGCAGAAGTGAAAACATATTTGGAAATGCACGAGTGTTTCAAGACGGCATTCCATTTACCTGATTATTACGGGCGCAACATGGATGCGTTATGGGATTGCCTGTATTGCAGTTATGATGAAAATACAACGATTTATGTGAAAAATTGCGCTGAAGTATCTGCAGAACTGCAGTCTGAAGTCGAACTGATGAAGGAACTGTTTCAGGAACTGCATGAAAAGGACGGCGTAGTGATCCGGTATGAGGAGAGAGGGGATGCCGGAAATGAGGGGTATTTGATCTAAAAACAACTCGATTTACGAGCGGGATATCATTGTGCTATACTAAATCCAAAGGAGGCTGACCCTATGAAACACTATAAAGCCATCTGCTTTGATTTTGATTATACGCTGGCCGACTGCACCGACTCCATCGTGGCCGGCTTTGCCAACGGCATGACCAAGCTGGGCCACCCCGTCCCTGACCGGGAGTCTGTGCGCAAGACCGTGGGCTATATGCTGGAGGATGCCTATACCATGCTCACCGGGGACGAGAGCGTGGAAAACCGGGCGAAATTCCGCCTGTACTTCATCGAGGTCGCCATGGAGCGCCAGCGCCGTGAAACTGTGCTGCTCCCCGGCGGTGAGGAGCTGCTCCGGGGGCTGAAGGCTGCGGGAATTCAGTGCGGCATCGTCAGCTCCAAGCGTGGGGACACCATCGAGATCATCATGGAGCGCCTGCAGGTCATGGACACGCTGGCGCTGGTCATCGGCAGCGCCGATGTGAAAAAGGCCAAGCCCGATCCTGAGGGGCTGCTGTGTGCCATGGAGCGCATGGGGGTGCGCCCGGAGGAGATCCTCTTCTGCGGTGACACCGTCATGGACGCCGGGGCGGCCAAAAACGCGGGCTGTGACTTCGCCGCCGTCCTTAACGGCACCACCCCCGCCGAGGGCTTCGAGGGCTGGCCCTGTGTCCACATTGCTCCCGACCTGTACGATCTGGCCCGCTGGCTGGGAATCGGTTGACAGAGGAAGTTCAGAGGTCTATACTTTACTTAGATAAAAAATGGGAGGCCTTTCAATGAAAGTCAAGCGTTTTGGAAGTCTTATCATGGCGCTGGCCATGGCGCTGACCATGACTGCCTGCGGCGAGAAGCCCGCACCCGAGGAACCCATTCCCGAGGAGCCCTCGGTGGAGGTCATCGCCCCTGTGGAGCAGCCCGAACCTGAACCCGAACCGGAGCCGGAACCCGAGCCCGAGCCTGAGCCTGAACCCGAGCCCCAGTTCCCCTATACCAATCCCTTGACCGGCGTGGGCAGCGAGGTGGATGTGGGCAGGAACCGCCCCATCGCCATCATGCTCAACAACCATAAGAAGGCCGTGCCTCAGGCCGGTGTTTCTCAGGCCGATGTTATCTATGAGATTCCCGCCGAGGGCGGCATCACCCGCATGCTGGGTCTGTTCTCCGGCGTGGAGGGCGTGGGCGAGATCGGAACCGTCCGTTCTGCCCGTGACTACTATGTTTCTCTGGCGCTGGGTCACGACGCGGTCTATCTCCATGCCGGCGGCTCCCCTCAGGCATACGCCTTTATTAAGGAGTGGGGCGTCACCGCGCTGGACTGTGTCAACGGTCCCTATGAGGGCACCCTGTTCTGGCGGGACAAGACCAGAAAGGCCAACGCCGGTCTGGAACACTCCGTCATGACCTCCGGCGCCAAGATCACCGAACTCTTCCCCACCTATAAGAACCTGCGTCTGGAGCACAAGGACGGCTATTCCGTGGGCTGGACCTTCAGCGACGAGCCCCACTCCGAAAACGCCGTGCTGGCCAACAAAGTCACGGTGCCCTTCTCCGGCTATAAGACCGGCATCTTCAACTATGACGAAGCCTCCGGCCTGTATCTGGTGGAGGAATACGGCAAGGCCTATGTGGATGCCAACACCGGCGAGCAGGTGGGCGTGAAGAATGTGCTGGTGCTGTATACCGATGTGAACCCCATCAAGGGTGATACCGCCGGCCGACTGACCGTCCGTACCACCGGCGAGGGCAAGGGCCTGCTGTTCCGTGACGGCACCGTTCAGTCCATCACCTGGAAGCGCACCGGTGAGAAGCACACTCTGGAATTCTACGGCGAGAACGGCCAGCGTGCCGATCTGGCGGTGGGTACCAGCTACATCAACATTCTGGACGAGAGCGACAAGGCATCCTGGGAGTAATCATGGAATTTTGGATGTTTGACACCCCGCTGGGCACCATGGCGGTGGGGGAGGAGGACGGGCATATCACCCGGGTCTGGCTCCCCAACAGTCCCATGCCCCGGCTCATGCCCCACAAAACCCCGCTGCTGGAGCGGGCTCAGGGGCAGATCATGGAATATTTCAACGGACAGCGGCAGGAATTCGACCTGCCGCTGGCTTTCGCGGGCACAGACTTTCAGAAGAAGGTCTGGCAGACTCTGACGGCCATCCCCTACGGAAAAACCACCACCTACGGCGCACTGGCTGAGGCAGTATGCTGTCCCGGGGGCGCCCGGGCGGTGGGCATGGCCAACAACCGCAATCCCCTGCCCATTCTGGTTCCCTGTCACCGGGTCGTAGGGGCGAGGGGACAGCTGACCGGCTATGCCGGAGGGCTGGAGATGAAAAAAACCCTGCTGGAACTGGAGAAGGGAAAAAATCCCCTGTGACCGCTTGAAAAAAAGTAAAGGCAAGTGCTATAATAATGGGTGGAAAATGATACCCCGAGGAAGACACCGGGAAAGGAGGCAGCCGTATGCACGAGAATTATGATATTGAGCAACTGTTGGAGCTGGTAGAAAACAAACAGTTCCGTCGTCTGAAAGAGCTGCTGTCCGAAATGAACGAGGTCGACATTGCCGAATTCATGGACGAGGTCCCCCCGGAAAAACTCATCGTGGTTTTCCGTCTGCTGCCCAAGGAGCTGGCCGCCGATGTGTTCACCTATCTGGAGGACAGTGAGGACCAGGAGAAGGTGATCGGCGCTCTGTCCGATCAGGAGCTGCGCGCCATTCTGGATGAGCTGTATCTGGATGATACCGTCGACATCATCGAGGACATGCCCGCCAATGTGGTGTCCCGAATCCTGCGCAACACCGACGCCGCCACCCGCAGCCAGATCAATCAGCTGCTGAAATACCCCGAGGACTCCGCCGGTTCCATCATGACCACGGAGTTTGTCTACCTCCACCCCGATGCCACCGTGGAGGAGCCCTTTGCCCGCATCCGTAAGGTCGGTGTGGACAAGGAGACCATCTATACCTGTTATGTCACCCGCCGCCGTCAGCTGGAGGGTGTCGTCACCGTCAAGAATCTGCTGCTCTCCGCTTACGAAACGAAGATCCGCGACATCATGGAGACCAATGTCCTGTCCGTCACCACCCATGAGGACAAAGAGGATGTGGCCCAGATGTTCTCTAAGTACGACCTGACCGCTCTGCCCGTTGTGGACGCGGAGAATCGTCTGGTCGGCATCATCACCGTCGATGACGCAATGGATGTTATCGAGGAAGAGACCACCGAGGACTTCGAAAAGATGGCAGCAATTCTGCCCTCTGACAAGCCCTACCTCAAAACCGGCGTTCTGGAGACGGTCAAGTCCCGCATTCCCTGGCTGATGCTGCTGATGCTGTCGGCCACCTTCACCGGAATCATCATCACCAGCTTTGAGTCGGCTCTGGCCGCCTGCGTGGTGCTGACTTCCTTCATTCCCATGCTCTCGGGTACCGGCGGTAACTCCGGCTCCCAGTCCTCTACCGCCATCATCCGTGCCCTGTCCCTGGATGAGGTGGATCTGTCCGATGTCCTTGCCGTTGTGTGGAAGGAAGTCCGGGTGGCCGCCATGTGCGGTGTCTGTCTGGGCGCGGCCAACTTTGTGAAGATGCTGCTCATCGACCGCAGCCTCATGCATAACCCCGAAGTCACCATCGCCGTGGCCGCCGTGGTCAGTCTGACGCTGGTGCTTACCGTGATCTGCGCCAAGGTGGTGGGCTGTACCCTGCCTCTGGCCGCAGAGCGGATCGGCATCGACCCCGCCGTTATGGCAGCCCCCTTCATCACCACCGTGGTGGACGCTTTGTCCCTGCTGATCTATTTTGCCATCGCAACCCGCATTCTGGGAATCTGACGGCTTTTCAAACCTCCCTCGTGCATGAGGGAGGTTTTTTATATCTTGCGCACAGAAAGAGGCTGTGCTATACTATTTTGTAAAAATTTTCAAATGGGAAGGAGGAATACCATGGAGGAGAAAAAACAGGGACTGTATGTCAGCGTGAAGTCCTTTCTGACCGCCATTGTGGTCATTTTGGCGCTTATGGTGATCTCCTATGCCATGACCTTCCTGATCCCCGGGGGAGAATACGCCCGGACTGTGGACGAGGCGGGCAATACCGTCATCGACGCGGCAGGGGGCTTTACTTATGTGGCGGGCGGTCTGCCGGTATGGAAGTGGCTGCTCTCTCCCGTGCTGGTGCTGGGTGCCGACGGCGGCGGTATGGTTGCCGCCATCATCGCCTTCCTGCTGGTGGTGGGAGGCGTGTTCAACGCGCTGGAGACCTGCGGTCTGATGAAATATATGCTGGATAAGCTGGTGTACCGTTTTGGAAAGGCCCGCTATTCCCTGCTGGCCGTGGTGACATTCTTCTTTATGGCTATGGGTTCCTTCATCGGTTCCTTTGAGGAGTGCGTCCCGCTGGTGCCCATTGTTTCCGCGCTGGCGGTGAATCTGGGCTGGGATGTGATGACCGGTCTGGGCATGAGCCTGCTGGCTGCCGGCTGCGGCTTTGCCGCCGGTGTGTGCAACCCCTTCACGGTGGGTGTGGCCCAGAGTCTGGCGGGACTGCCCATGTTCTCCGGCATGTGGCTGCGGGGCGTGGGCTTTGTGCTGATCTATGCCCTGCTGACGGCCTTCCTGCTGCGTCACGCCAGAAAGGTGGACCGGGGCGAGGGCTGTCTGCGCAGCACCTTCACGGTTGATCGAAAGATGGATGCGGGACTTGCCCGCTTTGTCGTCATTCTGGGCTGCGGCATTGCGCTGGTGCTGGCCTCCGGCATTATCACCGTCCTGCAGGACTATACCATGATCATTGTGGCGGTCATGTTCCTCGCCGGCGGCATCGCCGCGGCACTGGCCTGCGGGATGAAGGGCGGCGAACTGAAACGGGCATGCGGCAAGGGTGTGGTGGCCATTCTGCCCGCCGTGGCCCTGATCCTGATGGCCGGGTCTATCAAGTACACCCTCACCGAGGCCAAAATTCTGGATACCATCCTCTATTGGGCCGTGAGCGGCATGGACGGTCTGCCCAAGCGTGGCATTATCCTGTTCATCTATTTTATCGTGCTGGGGATGAACTTTTTCATCAGCTCCGGCTCTGCCAAGGCGTTCCTGCTCATGCCTCTGATCATTCCCATGGCCCAGCTCTTCGGCATTGAGCGGCAGCTTTGCGTCATGGCTTTCGCCTTTGGCGACGGCTTCTCCAATGTGTTCTACCCCACCAATGCCGCTTTGCTCATCGCGCTGGGTCTGGTGGATGTGAGCTATACCGACTGGGTGAAATTCTCCTGGAAGTTCCAGGGGATGAACCTGCTTCTGACCTCTGCTCTGCTCCTTATGGGTCTGGCAGTGGGCTATGCCTGATATGATGAAACGCCCGACTTTCAGCCGGTCGTTTTCTGTATTTTGACAGTTAAAAAAACATAAATTTCGCGGCGAAGAAATTAAGCAGAAGAGCCCTGAAAGCCTTGAAATCAAAGGGGAAAAGCCCCTTGGCTTTCGAAAATTTTGTGGGGGATTTGCCTTTGTGAAAAGTGCATGAACGCAGAGGGAGAAACCGTGCTTTTTTGGAGAAAGTGACATTGACTTTTTTGAGGGGTGGGACTAAGATAAGCCGGCAATTAAGAAATGAAGCTACGAAAGCACTTTCACTTGGTGTCTTTCAAGGAGGTCTTTTCTGTGAAAAAGGTGTGTGTTTTTCTGACAACGCTCCTGCTGATGTGCGTGCCTGCCCTGGCTACCGGAGCTGAGGCATCCGCCCACGGTGCTGCCGCTGTCCCCTTCTGGATGTGCATTCCCTTTGTGGCCCTGCTGCTGAGCATCGCCGCCTTCCCTGTGGTCAAGCCCCACTGGTGGGAGGAACATCAGCCTCTGGTCGTGGGCATCTGCTCCGTGGCCTTCCTGCTGCCCTTCGGACTGTTTTTCGGTCTGGGCTCGGCGGTGGAGATCGTGCTGGAGTGCATCATCAACGACTATCTGACCTTTATCGTTCTGCTCTTTGGCCTGTTCTGCGTCTCCGGTAACATCACGCTGGAGGGCGATCTGGCCGGTTCTCCCCGGGTCAATGTGGGTCTGCTGCTCTTCGGCACCCTGCTGGCCAGCGTGGTTGGCACCACCGGCGCATCCATGCTTATGGTGCGTCCCATGATCCAGATGAACTCCTGGCGCCGCCGCAAGCGTCACATCATGATCTTCTTCATCTTCCTGGTGTCCAACATCGGCGGCTGTCTGACCCCCATCGGCGATCCCCCTCTGCTGCTGGGCTTCAGCCGCGGCGTGCCCTTCTTCTGGAGTATGCGCCTGTTCCCTGTCATGATCTTCAACGCCGCCATTCTGCTGACCGTGTTCTATTTCTTTGATATGCGGGCCTATCGTCTGGACATCTGCGCCGGCCGCAAGCCCGACATCAGCAAGCCCGGTACTACCGTGGCCATCCGCGGTCTGCATAACCTGATCTTCCTGGTGATGATCGTGGCCGCCGTCATTCTCAGCGGTACTCTGCCCACCCTGCCCGTGTTCCAGGATGCCGCCGGCAATGTGCGGGGCATCCACATCTTCGGCCATGTGACCCTGACCTTCCCCGCCATCATCGAGATCGTCATCATTCTGACTGCCGCATGGCTGTCCTTCAAGACCACCAACCCCGCCATTCGTCAGGCCAACCACTTCACCTGGGGCGCCATCAAGGAGGTCGCGGTCCTCTTCGTGGGCATCTTCATCACCATGCAGCCCGCTCTGATGCTCCTGAAGCAGTACGGCGCCTCTCTGGGCCTGGAAACTCCCTTCCAGATGTTCTGGGTCACCGGTCTGCTGTCCAGCTTCCTGGATAACACCCCCACCTATCTGGTGTTCCTCACCACCGCATGTTCCATGGGCTTTGTGGAGGGCGTGGTCACTTCTCTGGGTACCATCCCTGTGGAGATGCTCACCGCCATCTCCTGCGGCGCGGTGTTTATGGGCGCAAACTCCTACATCGGCAACGCCCCCAACTTTATGGTCAAGGCCATCTCTGACGAAAACGGCGTGAATATGCCCTCCTTCTTCGGGTATCTGGTCTGGTCCTTCGGCATCCTTGTCCCTGTGTTCCTGCTGGACTCCCTGCTGTTTTTCCTGTAAGGAGGTGGATGTAACATGAAAGTCAATCCTACTTTTGAAGATCGTCTGGCCCTTGCCAACCGCATCTATGATCTGGATGCCGAGGTCTACGGTATTCTGGGCTCCAATCTGGGCCGCGTGTTCAACGGCGAGCGTGAGCGCACCGTCCGTGAACTGGCCGCCCTCATGGCTACTCCCACCAAGATCCACTATCTGCGCAGTGAGATCGCCCTGATCGGCAACATGGCCCGCACCATCCCCGACCGCAAGGAGCGCACCCGGGTCATGTCCCGCTATAACGAAGTCCTCAAGCTGGTGGAAAACAGCTCCGAGTTCTTCGGCAGCAACGACATTCTGGACGAGGACATCGCCCGGATGAACAAGATGAACCTCTCCGGCCGTTTCGGCGAGAGCAACCATCTCATCATCTGCATCGGTCGAACCTACGGCTGCGCCGGTACCGACATCGGCTTTGCGCTGGCCGACAAGCTGCACATCAACTACTACGACACCGAGATCTTTACCGAGGTTCTGGAGCGTCTGGAGGCCGAGAAGGATGCCTTCCGCGACCGTTCCAGCTTCGCCCACAAGCAGAACCTCAACCGCAGCCTGGGCAACGACAGCCGCTCCTTCCGGGAGCGTCTGCGGGAGTTCAACCGCTATCACGGTCTGCCCAAGGGCGACGCCATCTTCTTCAACCAGAGCGATCTGCTGTGTGATATGGCAAAGAAAGAGGACTTCATTGTCATGGGCCGCTGCGCCGATGTCATCCTCACCAACAACAATATTCCTCATATCAGCATCTTCATCGACGCTCCCTTCGAGGCCCGCGCCCGCCGCGTCATGAATACCGACGACCTGACCTATAAGGCCGCCTGCAAGCTGCTGAAAAAGCTGGATAAGCAGCACCGCCACTACCACGAGTTCTACACCGGCCGCAAGTGGGGCGCCGCCAACAACTATGACCTGTGCATTAACTCCGCCGCCTACGGCATCGACGGCTCCGTGGAGCTCATCGAGCGGGTCATCAAGCAGCACACCAAGATCACCGAAGATAAATGAGCATCAAAAACCCGATTCCAAACGGAATCGGGTTTTTGTTTTATTTGGATTTCTCCCGACGGACAAAGCGGATCTGGCACACATCGTCGCCTCTGGCGATGGTGGCGGGGAGATCCAGCTCACAGCCGAAGCTCTCCGCGATGCCCCGGTCGCCGCACATGGCGTGGTCGCACAGCAGACGGATCTCCTCCTCGGAGCAACCCTGCTTCTGCCATGCCTTGACCAGGGGGCAGTAGTGGAAGTCGATGTCCAGGTTGTCGTCGGTGCAGCGCTTCACATCCATCTCAAAGACCCACTGGGCGGGCTTGGTGAACAGCGTCTTCTTCAGTCCCTTCAGAGAATCGCCGCCGCCGGCCTTGGCCCGGAGATTGCCTCCCTGATAGATGCCGCAGCGGCGGATGGCGGCGGGGGCGTAGTCCTCGGGCTGGAGCCCCTTCTTGCGGGCCTCGTCACACAGCAGATACATCCACAGCGCCCGGTGTTCCAGCTGCTCGCGAATGGCGACGATGAGAGGATTTTTGATCTTGGCTTCGTTTTTGATACTCATGGTAAACTTCCTTTCGTGCGGTGATGTGATAAAACGATTATAAATCACCGGCGGGAGGAAGTCAACGCAGGGGCGGTTCTCAATTCTCTTTCCGCGCATAGGATAGGACAGCACAAAGAAAAAGGAAGTGTTGTCGTGAACGAGAGTATGGAGGACCGGGCCCGGAGGCTGGCGCTGTACATCATCGAAAATCGGACCACGGTGCGCTCTGCCGCCCGGAAGTTCGGCATCAGCAAGTCCACGGTACATAAAGATCTGTCTGAGCGGCTGCCGCAGTTCGACCGGGGGCTCTATCTGCAGGCCAAGGGGGTGCTGGAGGAGAATAAGGCCCAGCGGCATATACGCGGAGGTATCGCCACCCGGAAAAAATATCGCGGTGAGTAAAAATAAATTGCAATAAAGGAAGTAATGTGGTAAAGTCTATACAATAATGGGTGCTCTGTGAGTAATATTCGGAGAAAATATTACTCACAGGAGTTGCTAGACTGTATAGGAGGAACCGACATGAGCCGTGCCGACGAAATTTTTATCCAGAACTGTAAGGACATCCTGACCAAGGGTGTCTGGGACACTGACCGGGAGGTGCGCCCCCGCTGGGAGGACGGCACTCCCGCCCATACCGTGAAGCTCTTCGGCGTGGTCAACCGCTATAATCTGAAGGAAGAGTTCCCCATCATGACCATCCGCAAGCAGTTCATCAAGTCCGCCGTGGACGAGCTGCTGTGGATCTGGCAGAAGAAGTCCAACCGCATCGCCGAGCTCAACAGCCATGTCTGGGACGCATGGGCTGACGAGGAGGGCACCATCGGCAAGGCCTACGGCTATCAGCTCTCCGTCAAGCACCACTATCCCCAGGGCGATATGGACCAGGTGGATAAGGTGCTGTGGGATTTGAAGAACGACCCCGCCTCCCGCCGCATTATCGCCCACATGTATAACCATCACGACCTCAACGAGATGGCTCTGTAGCCCTGCGCCTACTCCATGACCTTCAATGTCAGCGGCAACACCCTGAACGCCATTCTGAATCAGCGCTCTCAGGATATGCTCACCGCCAACGGCTGGAATGTCATGCAGTATGCCACCCTGCTGCACATGATCGCCCAGGCCACCGGCTTCGAGGCCGGCGAGCTGGTTCATGTCATCGCCGACTGCCACATCTACGACCGCCACATCCCCATGGTGGAGGAGATGCTGGAGAAGAAGCCCTTCGACGCGCCCAAGTTCATCCTCGATCCCAATGTGAAGGACTTCTATGACTTCACCCCCGACAGCGTGAAGCTGGAGGGCTATCAGGCCCACCCCGTACCGGGTAAGATTCCTGTGGCGGTGTGAGTCGAGTTAGGAAGTAGGAGTTAGGAGTTATTATGATCGCAATCGTAGCTGTAGATAAGAACTGGGGCATCGGCAAGGACGGCGAGCAGCTGATCTATATCCCCGAGGATCTCAAGCGCTTCAAAGCCTTCACCACCGGAAACACCATCATTCTGGGCCGCAAGACCATGTATACCTTCCCCGGCAGCAAGCCCCTGAAGGGGCGCCGAAACCTCATCCTCTCCCGCACCCCCGACTTCGCTCCCGAGGGAGCCGAGGTATTCCCCGGGCTGGAGGAGCTGATGGAGCATGTCACCGACCCCGACAACACCTATGTGGTGGGCGGCGCTTCGGTGTATCATACCATGATCGG
>JAZQVX010000173.1:0-6589 GCA_045632045.1 Lawsonibacter sp. | reverse complement strand
GGGAAATGGACACCCGCTGCTCCCCTGCCGCCACGGCGATCTCGGGCACATCTCCGGCTTCCGCACGGCTGAGGGCATGGAGCAGCACCCAGTTTCCCACGCAGGACTGCTGTTCCAGCACCTCGGGGGCGGGGCGCTCCTCCGCCAGTTCGGACAGGGATTCCACCGTCTTTTCGCCATCCTTCAGGGCGAGGGTCATAATGAGCTTCTCCCGGGCGCGGGTCATGGCAACATAGAGCAGGCGCAGCTCCTCCGAGAGCATTTCCCGGTCCAGCTGGCGGCTCACCGCCCGACGAGCCACGGTGGAATACTCCACCCGGCGCTCCCGATCCAGTCCCTTGGGCCCGATACCCAGCACCGGATGGAACAGAACCGGCTTGCTCAAATCGGTCTTATTCATCTTTTTGGTAAGACCGCACAGCAGAACCACCGGCTTTTCCAGTCCCTTGGAACCATGGATAGACATGATGGACACGCCCTCCCCCTCCACGCCGGAGGAGGCTCCCTTGAGCTTGCCGCCGTTTTGCTCCAAGCGCTCCAGACGAAGCAGGAACTGGAACAGGGTGCGGCAGCCGGAGGATTCCATCTGCTGAGCAAGGCTATACAGGCTGAGCAGGTTCTCCTGACGGATGGCACCGTTTTCCATGGCACCGAAGATGCCGAGGATATTTGTCTTTTCGTAGATATGCCAGACCAGCTCACCGGCGGTCATGTCCCGGGCACCGGCCCGCATGTCCTCCAGCTGGGCAAGGAAATCGGCGCAGTGGGTATCCCCCTCCTGCGCGGCGGCGGTGAGGGCGGAGTAGAAATCTCCCCTGCTCTTACCCCGCAGCAGAGCCAGCCGATCGGCGGTGAAGCCGTACACAGGGGAACGCAGGGCGGCGATGAGGGGGACATCCTGCCGAGGGTTGTCCACGATCTTCAGAATGGACAGGGCGGCATAGACCTCCGGCGTGTGGAAATAGTCCCCCCTGCTCTCCGCCGCCCATGGAATCCCCTGCTCTCCGAGGGCGCGGACATACTGATGCAGCACCGAGCCGGGGCTACGCATGAGGATCATGATGTCCGAGGGGCGCACAGGGCGCAGATTTCCGCCGTCGGAGATCATGAAGGGGGCATCCAGCATTTCACGGATGCGGGCGGCGGCAAAGCGGGCCTCCAGCAGATCCCGGCCGGGATTGTTGGTGGTATCGGGCTGCTCATCCGGATCGACATCCCAGTCCAGGTTAATGAGATCCAGCTCTACCCGGTAATCATCCCCCTCGGGGAACACCGCGCCGGGCACCAGCCACTGATCTTCGGTATACTCCATCTCTCCCAGGCGGGTGGACATGAGGGCACGGAACACATCGTTGCAGCCTCTGAGTACCTCGGGGCGGGAGCGGAAGTTCTTCGAGAGCAACCGGGTGCGGGGAACTCCCTTTTCGGGGTTCTCTCCCCGGTAAAAACGGTCGTATTTATCCAGAAAAATGGTGGGATCGGCCAGACGGAAGCGGTAAATGGACTGCTTCACATCGCCCACCTGCACCAATTTGTGTCCATTGTCGGAGATGGCGGTAAAAATGGCATTCTGCACCTGATTGGTGTCCTGATACTCGTCCACCAGCACCTCGTCATAGCGCAGACTCCAGTGCTGAGCCAGTTGGGTGGGGGTTCCGTCGGAGGCGACCAACAGTTTGACCGCAAAATGCTCCAGATCGCCGAAGTCCAGCAGGGCGCGGCGCTTTTTTTCGGCGGCAAAGGCATCCTGAAATTCCAGCACCAAATCCACCAGCGCCTGCATGGGCACCGAGGACAGGCGCAGTTCTTCCAACAGTTCCGCGCCGGTTCCGGTGATCTGCTCTGCCGCTTTGTCCATGGCCTTTTTGCAGCGCTCTCTGAGGGCCTTGACCCGGTCGGCACGCAGATTGGCCTGTATCTCCGCCCACCGCTCCAGTTCCTGCTTCCGTTTGCGCTTGGCTCCCACTCTGGGGAAGGGCACAGGCATGATGCGGGCGGCATCGTCCCAGCTTTCGGCGGCAGCGAGCATTTTCAGCCCCGTGATTGTCTGGCGCATACTGTCCCCGTAGTTCTGGCTGAGCAGCTCGTCCCCATCCACATCCTCCATGCAGGATTCCAGCAGACGGCAGCAGTGCGTGGCCTGATGACGGACATCGGCCAGCAGCTGAGCGCCCCAGAGGGTGTGGGCGAAGTCCTCCACCCCTTCCACCTGCCAGACCTGCCGCTGCTGTCTGAGCCACTGCCCGGGATCGGCATGGCTCTGGACCCGGGAGAAGATGTCCAGCACGATCTCCACAAGGCGGCTGTCATCTCTGCCGGCACCCAGCGTATCGGCCAGTTGGGCAAAAGGACTGTCAGGCGAAAGTCCTTCATAGCAACTGTCGATCAAGGATTCCAGCGTCTGACGCATGAGGACTTCCCGCTCAATCTCGTCACAGAGGCGGAAATCCGGGTCCAGATCCAGCAGGTAGCCGTTCTCCCGCAGAAGAGCGGAACAGAAGGCATGGATCGTAGAGATCTGAGCCTGATAGACCAAGGTAGTCTGGCGGCGCAGGTGGCGGTCGGTGGGGTTCTGAGCCAGTCTGTCGGTCAGTTCCTGGGCGATGCGTTCCCGCAGTTCGGCGGCGGCTGCCTTGGTATAGGTGATGACGAGGAAGCGGTCGATGTCCAGCCCCTCCCCTGTCACCCGATCCAGCAGACGCTCCACCAGCACCCGGGTCTTGCCCGAGCCGGCGGCGGCAGAAACGAGGAGCTCGCCCCCACGGTCATCCACGATATTTCGTTGTTCCTGTGTCAGAGGGAATGCCATATTCTCGCTCCTTACTCACTGTCGCTTTGGGTTTGTTCCATACTCTCCCAGAATTGCTGCGCCTTCACCGTGGGCATCCAGCGGCGGCAATCGCTGCCGTGCCCCTCTTCAAACTGACAGGCGGCGGCGTATTCACAATAGCGGCAGGCGTTTTTATCCGGCCCGCGCCAATAGGGATCGGCGGTAATGTCGCCCCGGGCAAGCTCCCGGCAGATCTCCTCCAGAACGGTCTGGATATGCCGTGCCAGCTTTCCGAACTGTTCGGCGGAGGCCAGTGCCTCACCGCTGATGGTTCCATCTTTTTTGGAGACTTTCAGAGGCAGGAAGCGGAAGCCCCCTTCCCCTTTTTCTTCCATTGCCGCAAGGACATCGGGATCATCCAGAACCAGTCCGCTGCGCACCAGCGCCTTGTCCATCTGCTTTTGCAGCTGTTCGTCGCTGACGGTGCGCTCGGCCTGAATGACAGCATCCCGGGCGGGCATATAGAGAACACCCACGCTGTCCACCGGCATATGATAGATCTTCTCACCCTTTTCCTGCAGGGTGAACAGGTACAGCAGCATCTGAAGCCCCAGACCGTTCCAGATCTCGGTGAGGTCAAAGCTCTTGCGGCCGGTTTTATAGTCCACCACCCGCAGGCAGAGGCGGTCGTCCCTGACCCAGCCGTCTACCCGGTCCACAAAGCCGGAGATGGACAGAGTCACGCCGTCCACGGTCAGCTCCACAGGGGGCAGAGCGGCATCTTTGCTGCTGCCGAAGCCCAGCTCAAAGGAGATGGGCTTGAATTTGGAGCAGCGCAGCTCCTGGGCCACATTTTCCACCACGGCGTATACAGAGCGCAGCAGGCGGGCGAACAGATAGCGGAAACGGTCGCTCTGATCCTCCAGACTGCCAAGCTCCTCTTTGATATAGCGATCCACCGCCTGTTTGGTCAGGTCGTGGAGATACTGTTTCTCCTTCTGGGACAGTTCCCCATCCCCCAGCGTCTGCTGACCGAAGAAATCGTCCCGCAGGACATGCTCCAGCACATAGTGGACGAAGGTGCCGTACTCGGGTGCGGCGAAGCCCGCCTGTCGGCGGGGTTCGGCCTTCAGTCCGTAGCGCATAAAGTAGGAGAAATGGCAGGAGCGGTATTTGTCCATGCGGGAGGCCGACATGGGGATCCGACGGCCGTAGAGTCCCTCCACCGCTTCCGGGGACAGACTGCCGCGCTCCCAGTTTGCGGCGCGTTCCAGCCGCTCCACCGCGTCCGCATACTCCGGGATACGGCGCAGAAGGACTCGGACCGTTTCATCCCGACCTGCCTGCTCCAGCGCGGGCAGAGGGGCCTCCAGACGGAAGCTGCCATCAAGGGCGTCCTCGGTAAGCACCTGAACATCGGAGAACATACGCAGAAGCCGCTGTGCCAAAAAGCAGGGGCGGCGCTCCTCCCCTCCCGCACCAACGGCGGGCCATGTGACGATGAGTTTTTCTCTGGGGATGGCGCACAGCTGATATACGGTGGTCATCTCACGCCCCAGCAACTCCCGGGCGGTCTGGTGCAGACCGGCCTGATAGAGGGAGAGATAGCTGCGATCCTCGTCGGTGAGCAGTCCCGGCGGGAAGCTGACGCGGGGAATGGTACTGTCATCGGCCCCGAGGAGAAAGAGGACTTTAACGGCGTGTCCGGTTTGGCGAGTGGTCTCACCGGCGGTGACGCGATCCAGCGACACCGGGATGGAGCCCACATCATACTCAGACAGCACAAGGCGCAGCAGAGGGGCAAATTCGCTCAGATCCATCTCCTCGTCCCCAAGCAGGGCGGCACACTGCTCCAACGCGCCGCAGAGGATCTCCCAGAGCTGGCGATATTCGTCGGCAAGGGCGGGTCTGCCCTCGTTTCTGAGCTGTTCCACCCGCTGTTCCAGACGCAGGGGCAGACCGATCTCCTCCATAAATGTGTAAAGGGAAACAGCCTGTCCCTTCCCGGTTTTATTACTGTTTTTACGCAGCGTTTCCAGCGGAGCCACGATCTGTCTGCGCATGGTATCCAGCCGGGCCAGCAGCTGGCGATCCTCATCCTCAAGCGGATAGCCGTACCCTCTGGGATGCCATGCCCACGCCTTCTGCTGTGTCCAGCGGGCACCGCGAATGTCCCAGCGCAGAACATAATTTTCCAGCTCGTCCCGATCGGACTGGGACAGATCGGTCAGCCCCGTCTTGAGATAGCGGAACACACTGTCGTAGGTATAGCCGCCGGTGATGATCTCCAGTGCGGCGGTCACAAGGGACAAAACAGGGCGCTCCAGAATATCCGTCATGGCGGAGGAGAATACAGGGACCTCATACCGCGGGAATACAGACTCCACCAGATGGCGGTAACTCTCATAATCTCTGGCCACCACACCAATATCCCGATAGCGCAGGCCGTCCTCCCGCGCCATGGCCCGGATGCGGGCGGCAACCCACTCCACCTCGGCACGCATACTGCCGCCCCGGAAGAGTTCCACTGCCCCCTGAGCGGGAACAGGTGTTGTATCTTCGTGGGCGAAGAGCCCCTCCTCCATGGCGCGCATGGCGGGGCGGCGGTGATCGCCGGCAGGGTCGACCTCCTCTACCACGAAGGGTACTCCCGCCTCTTTGGCCAGACGGCGCAGCTCCATGGCGGTTCTGCGGGCGGGCGAGAAGATGCCCATTCCCTCTTCATCCTCGTGGATATGGTCGCAGGTAAGGGTCACGGTGACACGGTTGGCCTGCTGCATCAGCAGGCGCAGGATGCGGCTCTGAGGGGCTGTGAAGTCCACAAAGCCGTCCACCCAGACATCCTTCCCATTTGCCCATGAGAAGCCCTCCAGTCGATCCGCGGCTCTGGTAAGGCGATCTCTGGGGTCAAGGGCTACGGCGGCTGTCAGCGCCTGATAGGCCCCGCAGATCACACCCAGATCCCGAAGCCGCTGCCCCTCTTCTCCTCCTCTGTCCTCACCGGCCCGAACAAGCACCTCGGGCTGTACACCGGCATCCTTCAGTTCGTCCACCGTATCCAGCAGGGAGCGCAGGAAGGAGGCCTTACGGGAGGGGCGGCGATACACCGTCAGACCGGCAGAAGTTTCACTGACCGCCCGGTGCATGAGCAGCAGTCTGCCGCCGGCATCCAGTTCGGTCACGCCGCTTCCTCCGGCGCACTGGAAGATGCGGTTTGCAAGGCGACTGAAGGACAGCACCTCTGCCCACAGGGATACAGTCGCTCCGCCCATGGCACACAGGGCCCGTTCCGTTTCGTGGGAGCGCTGCTCCGGGACGATAAGGATCTGAGGGCGCAGGGCACCTTCGGCGCACAGCTGACGCAGCACCTGGGTGCTTTTGCCTGTGCCCGCGCGGCCGATGATGAGCTTCAGCATGGTGATCCCTCCCCTTTCCGATTTGTTTGTATCATTATACCACACTTTGAGGGACAAAAAAAGGACACCAAACAGGAAATCCTGCCCGGTGTCCGGGATTATGGGAATAAAAAAGTCGTCGCGAACGAAATCGTTCACGACGACTTGATTTGGTGCGGCTGGCGGGAGTCGAATCAATCTGTTTATTGTTTACATTTTTTTAGTGTGGAAATCTATTGCATACGCCACATTTCCAAAACTTTTAACCCACATACATTTCACTTATTTTCCATCTTCCCACCCAAACGATGCCCAAACGATGCCCACAAAAATTTCAAAACCGGAAGTTTACTTCCTGTTCTATTTCGACATTTCATCCTACACTGTTTGCAGCGGGAGGGATGAGCCATGATTTTACTTTCCC
>JAZQVX010000172.1:0-3174 GCA_045632045.1 Lawsonibacter sp. | reverse complement strand
AGCATCCGGTACAGGGACAGGACGCAGGCCAGCATATGCTCTGCCACGCTGCGGGCATTGCAGCCGCTGGAGGAGGTGAGGGTGGCTCCCTCGGGCAGGACAGTCAGATACTCGTCGGCACCGGCCCACATGGTCTGCAGCCACTTCAGATTTTCACAGCCGGGGATCGCTTTTGCCCGGGGCCAGCCGAACACAACGGTGGCCCGGGCAAGATCCTCCTGCGTGACGCTCCTGCGTCCGGCGTAGATATGCTCGGCGTGGGGGGCGATGGCCTCAAATTCCAGTTTTTCCGCCTCGGTGACGGGCAGCAGATTGACAATGACCTCAGACATGGACAGTTCCTCCTCGTTCTCGTTGCTCCCATTCTACCGTAAAATCGTCCCCGCGTAAACAGAAATTTCCACCGGCCAAAATCCGCAAAAAATTCCAAAATTCACGGATTATTTGTTTTTCAAATCCCCCGGCTTGTGGTATAATGTACGCATATTGGATAACTGCGCCTTTTGGGGCGCTTTAACAGAAAGAAATGGGAGGAGTACCGATGAAAAACAAAGTCGTCGTGAACATCGCCGGGAGCGAATACACCCTGGTGGCCGTGGAGGACGAGGCCTATGTCCGCCGCTGTGCTGCGCTGGTGGATACCCAGATCCGTGCGCTGAACAACAGCCGCCTGTCCCAGGCCGACGCCGCCGTGCTGTGCGCCATGAATGTGGCCGATCAGTACTATCAGCAGGTGGAGTCCGAGACCAACCTGCGCGCCCAGCTGAAGGAGGCTCTTGAGGAGGCCGCCCGACTGAAGCTGGAGGCTTCCGAACTCAAGCGCGAGATCTTCAAGCTGCAGAACAAGAGATAATATCTTTACACTTTCAAGCCTCCCCCCTTGCGGGGGAGGTGGCCGAGCAAAGCGAGGTCGGAGGGGGTAATGCGGGATTTTCTCGTGATCCGTTTACCCCCTCAGTCACCGCCTTCGGCGACGACAGCTCCCTACCCCTTTTGGCCTTCGGCCATTTCCCCCTGATAGGGGGAATCGGCCCCCGCAAGGGGGGAGCCAAGTTTTTACCCCACCCCAAGGAGGTCGTGAGCCATGATTGAGTTGCTCGCCCCTGCCGGTTCCATGGAATCGGTCACTGCCGCCGTCCAGAACGGCGCAGACGCCATCTATTTTGGATACGGAAATTATAACGCCCGCCGCAACGCAAAGAACTTCTCCGAGGAGGAGGCAGCGGCGGCGGTTTCTTACTGCCATCTCCGGGGCACCAAGGTCCATCTGACCATGAACACCCTGCTCACCGACCGGGAGCTGGCCGGCGCCGCCGATCTGGCTGCCCACGCCAGCGCCATCGGCATCGACGCGCTCATCGTGCAGGACATCGGCGTCATGCGTATGCTGCGCCAGAGTGCCCCCGACCTGCCCATCCACGGCTCCACCCAGATGACCGTCCACAATCTGGACGGCGTGAAGCTGTGCGCCGATCTGGGCATCAGCCGTGTGGTCCTCTCCCGGGAGCTGTCCCGGAAGGACATCGCCTACATCTGTGAGCATTCCCCCATTGAGATCGAGGTCTTTGGTCACGGCGCGCTGTGCATGTGCTACTCCGGCCAGTGCTTCTTCTCCAGCGTCATCGGCGGCCGCAGCGGCAACCGCGGTCTGTGCGCCCAGCCCTGCCGTCTGAAGTACGGCTGGGACGGCAAGGCCAACGAGTACCCCCTGTCCCTGAAGGACGCCTCTCTGGTCAGCTATCTGAAGGAGCTCAACGACATGGGCGTGGCCTGTCTGAAGCTGGAGGGCCGCATGAAGCGCCCGGAGTATGTGGCCATCGTCACCGGCATCTACTCCCGGGCTTTGCGGGAAAATCGGGAGCCCACCGCCGAGGAGCTGCAGCAGTTGGAGCAGGTTTTCTCCCGCCAGGGCTTCACTCAGGGCTATTATCTGGACAAAAAGGGCAAAGATATGTTCGGCGTCCGTCCCGAGCAGGACACCGTCCCCAAGGAACTCTACGCCCAGGCCAGAGCCTCCTATGAAAACGGCGAAAACCGCAAGGAGCCCGTCCGCTTCTACGCCCTCATCGAGAAGGATCAGCCCGCCCAGATCGCCGTGCAGGACAAGGAGGGACATGTCTCCCACGCCGAGGGCCCTGTCCCCGAGGAGGCCCGGAATGTCCCCCTCACCGCCGAGAAGGTGGAGAGCCAGCTCGCCCGCACCGGCGGCACCCCCTATCACTGTGAAAAAGCCGTCGTCAAGGTGGACGAGGGACTGTCTTTGCCCCTGTCTGCCCTGAATAACCTGCGCCGTCAGGCCCTGGAGGGACTCAATGAGCAGCGCGTCGCCCTCCCCCAGCGGCGCACCCTCCCCTTCCAGCCCGGTGTTCGGTACGAAAACCAGAAAACTCCCCCTGTCATCACCGTTTCCGTGTCCCACGCCAAGCAGGTCAGCGATGCCATGCTGAATCTGACTCCCGCCGTGGTATACATCCCCGCCGACGAGCTGGCCGCCCACCCCCAGCTGGTGGAGCGGTGCAAGAAGGCGGGTGTGGAGCCCGCCGTGTCCCTGCCCCGCGTCTGCTTCGACCGGGAACTGGCCAATCTGGAGCATGCTCTGGTGCAGCTGCGCCAGCTGGGTGTCACCCAGGCTCTGTGCGGCACATGGGGCGCCGCCCGCCGGGCCGCCCAACTGGGCTTCTCCGTCCGGGGCGATTACGGTCTGGGTGTCTACAACAGCCAGACCATGAAGGAACTCAAGCGGCTGGGCTTTGTTTCCGCCACCGCCTCCTTCGAGCTGAAGCTGCCCCAGATCCGGGATCTGTCCAAGACCGTCCCCACCGAGTTCATCGCCTACGGTCGTCTGCCCCTGATGATCACCGAGAACTGCATCGTCCACAACCACACCGGTCAGCACACCTGTGAGAATGTCAATCTCCTCACCGACCGCAAGGGCGGGCGCTTCCCCGTGGTGAAGGCATGGGGCTGCCGCAACGAGATCCTCAACTCCAAAAAGCTCTTCCTGGCCGACAAGGCCGGGGACTACGCCCGTCTGGGCCTGTGGGGCGCCCGCCTCATGTTCACCACCGAAACCGCCATCGAGTGCGTTTCCGTGCTGGAGCGCTATCTGGGCAAGGGCAGCTTCACCCCCAACGAATATACCCGCGGTTTGTATTACCGTGATGTGGAATAATT
>JAZQVX010000171.1:0-10946 GCA_045632045.1 Lawsonibacter sp. | reverse complement strand
GAGATGCCGTAGCCCAGCAGCTTGGACAGATCGGCCACCTGCCGGTCAATGTCCCGGGGCGTGACCATGAGCCCCTGTCCCATCCCCTCGCCCGCTCCTGTCAGAGCGGCGCACAGAGCGGCGGCGTCCACCACCGTGGGCACCCCCAGAGCGATGACAGGGACGCCCAGACTCTCCTTCGTCAGGGGAAAGCGGTGGTTGCCCACCCCGGAACCGGGTGCGATGCCTGCGTTGGAGATCTGCACCGTCCGGCACAGCCGCTCCATGCTCCGGGAGGCCAGCGCGTCCACCGCGATGACACAGCAGGGACGGACACTGCCGCACACCGCCCGGACGACCTCTCCGCTCTCCACCCCGGTGTTTCCCATGACCTCGGCACACACCGAGGCCACCGGGCGCAGATAGCCGAACTGCTCCGGCATCTCCCCCACCAGATGCCGGGTTACCAGCACATTCCGATGGGTTCCCGGTCCGACGGCATCCGGGGTAATGAGGCGGTTTCCCAGCCCCGCCACCAGCACCGTCCCCCCCTCCGGAAGCTCCCTGAGAAAGGCGCCCAGCTCCTCGGCGATGACCCGCACCGTCCGGGGAAAGGCGCTGTCCTCCCGGCGCTGTACGCTGTCCAGACCGAGGGTGACATACCGCCCACGACCCTTGCCCAGAGCCTTTTCCGCCGCCTCACTGCGGATCTCCACCGTGGTGACGGGAACGCCGTTCCGTTCCCCCTCCTCGTGCAGCAGCCCTTCCACATTTGTGGAAAAGGATGCGGATTTTTGCCACAGTTCTCTGGCCTCCAGCGCCAGATCCGTCCTCAAATTGTCCATACTGACCCCCGTTTTTGTGGAAAACTTCCGTGTTCCACCCTATTTTAAGCAGGTTCTCCCGTATGATTCCACATTTTGAAAAAAATTTAAAAAAAGAGTTGATTTTTTGTTTCTCAACTGGTAAAATACATATCTGCGTGGGACTACCATGCTTATTATTAACGATGTATATCGGAGGAGGTGTTTGGTTTGCCGAATATCAAGTCTGCCAAGAAGCGTGTGCTGGTATCCGAAACCAAAGCTGCACAGAACAAGGCCGCAAAGTCTGCTCTGAAGACTGAGATCAAGAAGTTTGACGCCGCCGTGGCGGAGGGCAACCGCAGCGAGGCCGATGTTGCTTACAAGGTGGCTGTCAAGGCAGTGGATCAGGCCGCTGCTAAGGGTCTGCTGCACAAGAACAATGCCGCTAACAAGAAGAGCAGCATGACCATCAAGCTGAACAAGCTGGGCTAATTTGTGCGATTAAAAAAGTCGTCCGTTCGGACGGCTTTTTTTCTTTCCCTTTTCAAGTCCCGGCAAATGTCATATAATGATGAAAAACCCTGTTCGGAGGTTCCCACCATGACCGTCACGGAAAAACTCGGCATCTACATCCACATCCCCTTCTGCCGGAGCAAGTGCGCCTACTGCGACTTTTACTCCATGGCGGGGCGGGAGGACCGGATGGACGACTATCAGAAGGCCCTGCTGGCCCATCTGAAGGAGACCGCCCCTCTGGCGGCCTCCTATGTGGTGGACACCGTCTATTTCGGCGGCGGTACCCCCAGCCATTACGGCGAAAAGCGGCTGCGGGAGCTGCTGTCCTGCATCAAAAAGCACTATCACCTCGCCCCCGACGCCGAGATCACCACCGAGGCCAACCCCGACTCCATCTCCTTCCTCCCCGCCCTGAAGCTGCGCCGCGCGGGGTTCAACCGCATCTCGCTGGGAATGCAGTCGGCCTGCCCCGGAGAGCTTGCCGCCATCAACAGAGCCCACTCCGCCGCCCAGACCGACGCGGCGGTGGCGGCCTGTAAGAAGGCGGGGTTCAAAAATCTCTCCCTTGACCTCATTTACGGTCTGCCCGGTCAGACGGAGGCGAGCTGGAAGCAGAGCGTGGAGCACGCCCTCTCCCTCATCCCCCAGCACCTGTCCTGCTACGGCCTGAAGGTGGAGGAGGGCACCCCCCTCGCCAAGCGGGTGGAGGAGGGTGAGATCCTACCCGACGACGACATGCAGGCCGATCTCTACCTGTGGACGGTAGGGCGGCTGGAACGGGCGGGCTACCCCCAGTATGAGATCTCCAACTTCGCCAAGCCCGGCTGTGAGTCCCGCCACAACCTGCGCTACTGGCTCACCAGGCCCTACATCGGCTTCGGCCCCGGGGCCCACTCCGACTTCGGCGACCGGCGCTACTCCTTCCTGCGGGATCTGGACGGCTATATCGATGGCGTTCTGGGGGGCGGCGCCATCATCGACAGCGAAGAGCTCATCCCCCACAAAGAGCGGGGCGGGGAGTATCTCATGCTCCGCCTGCGCACCGCCCGGGGCGTGGAGGAATGGGAGTACCGCCGGGAATTCCGGCTGGATTTTGCCCCCATTGAAGCACGCCTGGAGGAGTTCGCCGCCCGGGGCTGGGCGGAAAAGACCTCTGAGGGGCGCTGGCGCTTCACGCCCGAGGGCTTCCTGCTGTCCAATGTCCTCATCGGCGATCTGCTGGAGCGGCAGGAGCAGGCCCGGCTGGAGGACACCCTCCGGCTGGTAAAAAGCCGCTTCTCCCGGGACGAAACTCCTCAGTAAAGGTCGACGGATTGTTTTTTCAGACAGCTTTGGGTAAATATTCCCAAAGCTGTCTGTCTTTTTATTACAATTTGGTTCCAAGGGTGTAAAAGCGGTTGCCATGAGTCAATAATGATGTTATAATGTATGCGATTTATAGCGCCCAAAATCAGGAGCGCTCTGTTTTCACATATTCCCGGGACTTCCGGATGCCTATATATCGAACTGATCCCACCGTTTTGATCAAGAGAGGTGCGACCTTTGAACAAATACCAGATCCGTGGCGGTAACCGCCTGCACGGAACCATTGAGATCAGCGGCGCCAAGAACGCCGCCGTGGCCATTCTGCCCGCCGCACTGCTGGTGGACGGCGTGTGCCGTATTGAGAATATTCCCCAGATCAGTGATGTCACCCTGATCCTGCAGATCCTGCGGGAGCTGGGCGCTGATGTCCGTCTGGTCAACGCCACCACCGTAGAGGTGGACTGCTCCCATATCCGCAACCGTCAGGTTCCCTATGAGCTGGGCCGCAAGATCCGCGCCAGCTACTATCTGCTGGGCGCTCTGCTGGGTCGTTTCGGCTGGGCCGAAGTGCCCCTGCCCGGCGGCTGTGATCTGGGCGGCCGTCCCATCGACCAGCACATCAAGGGCTTCGTGGCCATGGGTGCCGAGGTGGAGGTGCGCGGCGGTCTGGTCTACTCCCAGGTGCCTCAGGGCGGTCGTCTGAAGGGCGGCAGCGTCTATCTGGATGTTGTCTCCGTTGGCGCCACCATGAACATCATGCTGGCCGCCGCTCTGGCCGAGGGCATGACCGTCATCGAGAATGCCGCCAAGGAGCCCCACATCGTGGATCTGGCCAACTTCCTCAACTCCATGGGCGCCAGCATCATGGGCGCCGGTACCGATGTCATCAAGGTTCGCGGCGTGGATCGTCTGCGCGGCGGTTGCTACTCCATCATCCCCGACCAGATCGAGGCCGGCACCTATATGGCTGCCGTGGCCGCCGCCGGCGGTGAGGTTCTGATCCAGAATGTCATCCCCAAGCATCTGGACTGCATCTCCGCCAAGCTGCTGGAGATGGGCGTGGAGATCGAGGAGTATGATGACTCCATGCTCATTCGCCGCAACAGGCCTCTGAGCCGTACCAACATCAAGACCATGCCCTATCCCGGTTTCCCCACCGATATGCAATCTCAGATCGGCGCCGTCCTCTGTCTGGCACAGGGTACCAGCGTCATCACCGAGGGCGTCTGGGACAACCGCTTCCGCTATGTGGACGAGCTGCGCCGCATGGGCGCCAGCATTCAGGTGGACGGCAAGATCGCCGTCATTGAGGGCGTGGGCAAGCTGACCGGCGCTCCCGTCAACGCCTGTGACCTGCGCGCCGGCGCCGCCATGGTCATCGCCGGTCTGGCTGCCGAGGGCATCACCGAGGTGGACTCCATCCACCACATCGAGCGCGGCTATCAGAATCTGGTGGAAAAGCTCATCGGCGTGGGCGCGGATATCCGCGTCATCCATGTCCCCGATGAGGACACTGCCGTTCAGGTCGGTTAACATCACCGAGGGACCCCGTCGGGGTCCCTCTTTTTTCTTGGGAGGACACATCTCGTGCTGAAATTCACCACCCTGGCCAGCGGCTCCAGCGGAAACGCCGCCCTTGTCTCCTGCGGGGACACCCATATTCTGCTGGACGCGGGCATCTCCGCCCGGCGCATCACCACCGGGCTGAAGGAGCTGGGGGTGGAGCCGGAAAAGCTGTCCGCCATTCTCATCACCCACGACCACTCCGACCACATCGGCGGTCTGGCCGTGCTGTGCAAGAAGCTCAAGGCCCCCATCTACGCCACCTATCCCACCTGCGACACCATCGCCCTGAAAGCCCCCTGCGCCGCGCCCCAGCTGCGCCCCTGCCGTCCGGGCTTTATGCTGGATCTGGGGGATGTGCTGGTGGAGTCCTTCCCCACCTCCCACGACGCCCCGGGCAGCGTGGGCTATTCCATCGCCGGGGGCGGTCAGCGCATGGCCATCTGCACCGATCTGGGCTTTGTCAGCCGGGATGTGGAGGACGCCATCCGGGGCTGTGATCTGCTGGTGTGTGAGGCCAACCACGACGAGGACTGGGTCCGCACCGGGCCCTATCCCTATTCCCTCATCCAGCGGGTACTGGGAGATCAGGGGCACCTGTCCAACGAGGCGGGGGCGGAGCTGGCTCTCTACGCCATCCGCAACGGAGCCAAAGAGATCATTCTGGCTCACCTCTCCGCTGAAAACAACACCCCCGCCCACGCCCTGCGGGTGGTGGCCGACCGGCTGAAGGCCGCCGGCGTGGACCTCGACCGGGAGGTCCGTCTGTCCGTAGCCCCCAGAAGTGAAATGGGGCGGACCTGCTTTCTGGGCGAAAATCGGGAGGTGATGTGCGTATGATGAGCGTTTATCTCATTTGCGTCGGCAAGCTGAAGGAAAAATTTTATCTGCAGGCCTCTGAGGAGTACCTCAAGCGTCTGGGCGGTTACTGCAAGATGACCCTGCTGGAGCTGCCCGAGGAGAAGCTGCCCCAGAATCCCTCTCAGGGGCAGATCGACGCAGCCCTTGAAAAAGAGGCCGCCAACATCCGGGCAAAAATGCCCCCCAACGCCACCCTCATCACCATGTGCGTGGAGGGGAAGCCCCACTCCAGCGAGGAGGTGGCCGCCCTGGTGCGCCGCTTCGAGCAGAGCAGCGCCAAGCATCTGGTGTTCGTCATCGGCGGTTCCTTCGGCATGGCGGAAAGTCTGAAAAAGCAGGCCGCAGTCAAGCTGTCCATGTCCCCCATGACCTTCCCCCACCATCTGGCCCGAGTCATGGTGCTGGAGCAGATCTACCGCGCCTTCAAGATCAACGAGGGCTCTTCCTATCATAAATAAGCATAAAAAAGGGTTCGCCGATTGGCGAACCCTTTTGTTTTGGTCATTTACTTGGGCTGGATGTAGTTGACGGAGGCATAGCCGATCTTGCCGTTGCCGTAGTCGATCTTATAGAAGCCGTTGCCGGCATTCTCCAGAATGGTGACGGAGTTGCCGTTGGCGATGCTGGCCACCTTCTCATAGTTGGAGCCGGGGCCGGAGCGCACATTCAGGCCGTTGCCTGCACCCACAACCTTGGCGGGAGTCTTTCCGCTGATGCTCACACCGGAGGAACCGGAGGAGCTGCTGCCGGAGGAAGAACTGCTGCCGGAGGAGGAGGCGCTGCCGGCCTCACCGGTGGGCACGATGTAGCTGGAAGAGGCATAGCCGGTCTTGTCGTTGCCGTAGTCGATCTTGTACCAACCGTTGCCCGCGTCCTCCAGAATGGTCACCTTGGTGCCGTTGGAGATGCTTGCAACCTTGTTATAGTTGGAGCCGGGGCCGGAGCGGACATTCAGACCGTTGCCGGCGTTGGTGACCTTGGCGGGGGTGTTTCCGCTGACGGGCTCACCGGTGGCGGGAGTCTCGGGCACCACCAGAGTGGCACCGGAGTTGCAGCGCACCACGCAGGTGGCGCTCACGCCGCCGGCGGTGGCGGTGACATTGACGACCACCTTTTCGCCGGTGGTGTTCTTGTTGGTCACGGCACCCTCGGGGGAGATGTCCACCACATCGGGGCGGTCACTGCTCCACACCACGGTGTCGGTGGTGTCGGTGGGTGCCACGGTGGGGGCCAGAGCGTAAGTTTCACCGTGGACGAGGGTGATGTCGGTACGGCTCAGGACGATGGCGCTGGCGGGAACGGCGGAGGGATCGGTCTTGTCGGGTACCTCGATCTCGGGAACCACGGGCGCATCGGGCTCGGCGGGGGTGGAGGGCTCAGCGGGCTGCTCCACGCCGGGAGTTTCGGGATCGGTGGACACGGAGGGCCCCTTCAGCAGGGGTGCCACCTTACTGAACACAATGAAGGCGGCAGCCAGAATGATGATCAGCGTCACGATCAGCACAGCCAGCTGCAGGGGGCTGCGGGCGCCTCGATCGTCGATACGCCGACCGGGGCGCTCGTCGCAGAAGGGACAGCGGCGGTAAGTGGCGGAGTAATCCTCACCGCAGCGCTCACAGTAGATCATTTCAGATTTTTTATTGACGGAGGTGGTCTGCTGTTTTGCCATCCTGTATCATCTCCTGACATGCACAATATGCGCATAATATGTAGTGTATATTATTTTACCGTGATTTTCAGCTTCCGTCAACGAAATTCGGCAAAGTCATAAATTGTTCATTTTTTCCGCCTCTTCCCCACCCCCCGGGCACCTTGACCGCAACCGGGGTTTTTACTATAATAAAATAGAAGATTTATGTGCCCGGACTCCCCCATCATCCCAACAGGAGGAACACTTATGAAGATGAAGATCAATCTCAACGATTACGAGCGCACCGCACAGCCCAACTTCCGCGGCGGCAAGGGCGAATATGTCTCCCGCATGCTCAACGACGGCACCAACAAGGTCATCTGGGGCATGCTGGCCCCCGGTCACTCCATCGGTATGCACACCCACGAAACCAACAGCGAAACGATGTTCATCCTCACCGGCAAGGGCAAGATGCATTTCCCCGACGGCACTTATGAGGATGTCGCCCCCGGTGATATTCTCTACTGCCCCCACGGCGGCACCCACGCCCTGGAAAACACCGGCGATGAGGATCTGACCTTCCACGCCGTTGTCCCCGAGCACGGCAAGTAAGATATGAGATATGAGATAAGAGATATGAGATAGGAGATATTCCGCATCTCACGGAATGGAAAATAACGACATGAAAATCGCATTTTTTACCCTCGGCTGCAAGGTCAATCAGTATGAAACACAGGCGCTGGAGCAGATGTTCTCTGCCCGGGGCCATGTTCTCGTGCCCTTTGAGGAGCAGGCCGACGCCTACATCATCAACACCTGCACCGTCACCGCCGTCAGCGACAAGAAGTCCCGGAATGTGATCCGCCGGGTCCGCAAGGACAACCCCGACGCCATCATCGCCGTATGCGGCTGCTATCCCCAGACCCATCCCGACGATATGGCCGCCCTCAGCGTGGATCTTGTTTCCGGCACCGGCGACCGCACCGGCTTCGTGGAGCTGCTGGAGCGCACCATGGCAGAGCGCTCCCCCATCACCGCTCTGGACGACGCCATGAAGCGCCGCATCTTCGAAACCCTCCCCGCCGGTGGTCTGGAGGGCCGCACCCGCTCCATGCTGAAGGTGGAGGACGGCTGCGTCAACTTCTGCACCTACTGCATCATCCCCTTCGCCCGGGGCCCTGTCCGCTCCCAGCCCCTGTGCGAGGCTGTGGCGCAGACGAAGCAGCTGGCCGCTCAGGGCTATCGGGAGCTGGTCATCACCGGCATTGAGATCTCCTCCTGGGGCCGGGATTTCCGGGACGGCAGCTCCCTCATCGACCTGCTGGAGGCCGTCTGCGCCGCCGCACCCGACTGCCGCATCCGTCTGGGCTCTCTGGAGCCCCGCACCATCACCGAGGAGTTCTGCGCCCGGGCCGCCAAGCTGCCCAACCTGTGCCCCCACTTCCATCTGTCCATGCAGTCGGGCTGTGACACCGTTCTGAAGCGGATGAACCGCAAGTACGACACCGAGCGCTTCTACGAGAGCGTGGCGCTGCTGAATAAGCACTTCAGCCGCCCCGGCATCACCACCGACATGATCGTGGGCTTCCCCGGGGAAACGGAGGAGGAGTTCCTCCAGTCCCTGTCCTTCATCGAGAAGTGCGCCTTCAGCGCCATGCACATCTTCCCCTACTCCAAGCGCCCCGGCACTCCCGCCGCCGCCATGAAGGATCAGATCCTCAACGCCGAGAAGGAGTCCCGCGCTCACCGGGCCGGCGCCGTGGCCGCCCGGCTGTCCCGGAACTATCTGGAGCAGTTCGTGGGGGAGGAGGAGGAAGTCCTCTTCGAGGAGGAGAAGAACGGTCTGTGGCGGGGCTACACCACCCGCTATGTGGAGGTCACCACCCCCTCTGACGAGCCTCTCCACAATCAGTTCCGCAAAGTGCGCATCACCGCCGCTCAGGAGGGCAAGCTGCTGGGCGAGCTCCTTTAAGCAGCCCGCCCAAAGCCTCCCTTGTGCAAAGGGAGGTGGGGCAGCGCAGCTGCGACGGAGGGATTGACCGGCAGCACGACAACCCCTCAGTCAGCCTGTCGGCTGACAGCTCCCCTTACACAGGGGAGCCTTTGAGGATGCATTCAGAGGCAAAGGAGTCTCCCATCTATGCGAAGACTTGAACTTCCCATCACCGCCGAACTGGCGGGCATCAAGGTGGACACCCTGCTGAAAAAGCGGCTGGGCCTGTCGGGCACCGTGGTGCGCCGGGTCAAGTGGCTCCCCGAGGGCATTTTACTGGACGGAGTCCGGGTCAACACCCGGGTCTGCCCCACAGAGGGGCAGGTGCTGTCGGTACAGCTCTCCGACCCTGAGCGCCGCTCCGGCATCCTCCCCGCCCCCGGCGAGGTGGACATCGTCTATGAGGATGAGGACATCATCGTCCTCAACAAGGCCCCCGGGCTGTCCGTTCACCCCGGCCCCGGCCATTTTTCCGATACTCTGGGTAATTTTCTTCTGTATTATTACGATCAGTCGGGGCAGGATTGCGATTTTCACCCTGTTCACCGGCTGGATCGGGGCACCTCCGGCCTCATGGTGGCGGCCAAGCACCCCCACGCACAGGAGGTTTTGAAGAACCAGCTCCACACCGAGGATTTCTGCCGGGAGTATCTGGCGGTCTGTGAGGGCGTCCCCTCCCCCGCCGAAGGCACCGTGGATGCCCCCCTCGGCCCCAGGCCCGGTTCCCTTGTGGAGCAGTGGGTCACACCCGAGGGCAAATCTGCCCGCACCCATTACCGGGTTCTGGAGGAGAACAAGGGCCGCGCCCTGCTCCGCCTGCGGCTGGATACCGGGCGCACCCACCAGATCCGCGTCCACATGGCCCATCTGGGGCACCCCCTCACCGGGGACTTCCTCTACGGCAGGGAGGATCACGATCTCATCCCCCGCCCCGCCCTGCACTCCGCCTTTTTGTCCTTCCGGCACCCCGTTTCCGGGGAACGGTTGGCGTTTGCGTTATCTCTGCCGGAGGATATGGCGGGTCTGCTATCAGAAAAATGAGCTCCCCCGCAAGGGGGGGGAGCTTTTTATTTCCCCTCATTTTCATACAATCTAGCCCTTCTTACCTCAAATTTTCTGTGCACATTCTCCAAATAATACTGGTATTTCCATATCGGTTGTGCTACACTGTAAATGGCATCATTTTGATTTTGTATTTTATTACATAGGAGGTCGTTACCAATGTCCTATCTTGAAACTTATGAAAAGTGGCTGTCCAGCCCCGCCCTGTCCGCTGAAGAGAAAGCCGAGCTGGAAGCTATCCGCGGCGACGAGAAGGAGATCGAGGGCCGCTTCTTCGAGCAGCTGTCCTTCGGTACCGCCGGTCTGCGCGGCATCATGGGTGTCGGTCTGTACCGTATGAACACCCATGTCGTCCGTCACGCCACTCAGGCTTTTGCTCAGGTCATTCTGGAGCAGGGTGAGGAGGCCGTCAAGCGCGGCGTCGCCGTCTGCTACGACTCCCGCAACAACTCCCAGCTGTTCGCCCGCGAGGCCGCCTGCGTCCTGGCCGGCAACGGCATCCCCGTGCGCCTGTTCGCCGCCCTGCGTCCCACTCCCATGGTGTCCTTCGCCGTGCGTGAGTACGGCTGCATCGCCGGCATCAACATCACCGCTTCCCACAACCCCAAGGAGTACAACGGCTATAAGGTCTACTGGGAGGACGGCGCTCAGCTGCCCCCCGAGCACGCCGACGAGGTCGCCAAGAAGATGACCGAGCTGGATGTCTTTGAGTGCGTCAAGACCGCCGATTATGAGACCGCTCTGGCCGAGGGCAAAATCGTCCTCATGGGCAAGGAGACCGACGAGGCTTTCCTGGCCAATGTCATGGCTCAGGTCAGCGACAAGGCCGTCGTGGAGAAGGTGGCCGATGACTTCAAGATGGTCTTCACCCCCTTCCACGGCACCGGTTACGAGCTGATCCCCGAGGCTCTGAAGCGTCTGGGCATGAAGCATGTCATCTGCGTCCCCGAGCAGATGGTCATCGACGGTGACTTCCCCACCGTCGTCTCCCCCAACCCCGAGAACCCCGAGGGCTTCTATCTGGCTGTCGACATCGCCAAGAAGGAAGGCGCTGACTTCATTCTGGGCTCCGACCCCGACGCCGACCGCGTTGGCATCATGGTCAACACCGGCGACGGTGAGTTCAAGGTCCTGTCCGGCAACCAGATCGGCATCCTGCTGGTGGACTACACCATCGGCGCTTGGAAGCGCGCCGGCAAGCTGCCCGAAAACGGCGTCATTCTGAAGTCCC
>JAZQVX010000170.1:0-10556 GCA_045632045.1 Lawsonibacter sp. | reverse complement strand
GAGGAGGGTCTTGGCAACCTCCATGGAACCCGAACCCTGATTAAGAATTTTGGCAGCCGCATCCAAGAGGTGTACGCGCTGGACTGTGAGAACGGCATCGTCTATGTGGATGCCGTGGGCTCCCTGCGCTATCGCGTGGTGGTCAAGACCGAGGGCGGTCACTCCTATACCAGCTTCGGCAACCGCAACGCTATCTTCTATCTCTCCTCCCTGATCACCACCCTCTACCAGCTGAAGGTGCCCCAGCGGGGGATCAGCACCTACAATGTGGGCGTCATCGAGGGCGGAACCTCTGTCAACACCATCGCCCAGCATGCCGAAATGCTCTTCGAGATGCGTTCTGACAACCGGGAGGATCTGGCAGAGATGGATGCCCATTTCCACGCCGCCATTGACTTCTACCGCACCAAGGGTATCACCGTGGAGGTTGAAGTGGTGGGTGAGCGACCCTGCGCCGGTGACATCGACCGGGAAAAGCACGCTGCCATGGCAGAAAAGACTGCCGCCGCCATCCGCCGCTACTTTGATGTGGAGGTCAACTTCACCTCTGGCTCCACCGACTGCAATATCCCTCTGTCCTGCGGAATTCCCGCGGTGGCCGGTGGATGCTTCATTGGCTACGGCGCCCATACCAGAGAGGAATATATCGAGATCAGCAGCATCTGCCCCAGCCAGAAGACCGCCTTTGATATGATTATGGATCATTTTGTAATGGATGAGGACTGACAAGAGGGGAGTACCGGAGATGAAAACAACATTTATCGCCACCGGTGATGCCTTTATTACCAGACGGCTGCCGGAGAACGAATATCAGGGTTTTGATGAGATTCAGAAGATCATCCGCGATCACGATGTGCGCTTCAACAATCTGGAGATCACCGTCCACCGTGAGGAGGGCTATCCCTCTGCCGTTTCGGGTGGAACCTGGGCCATGACTCAGCCTGAAGTGCTCCACGACCTTCAGAACTTCGGTTTTAATATCTTCAATACCGCCACCAACCACACCTGCGATTACAGCCACGGAGGTGTCCTCGCAACCATCAAGTATCTGCGGGAGTCCGGCGCTGTCTTTGCCGGTTCCGGCAAGGATCTGGTGGAGGCCTCTGCACCCGCCTATCTGGAAACTGCCAATGCCCGGGTGGCCATGATCGCCGTGTGTTCCACCTTTGACAAATCGGCTGTGGCCGGCAATCAGAGTCTTAATATGATTGGCCGCCCCGGACTCAACCCGTTGCGTTACAGCAAGGTTTTCCATGTGGAGAAGAAGTACTTCGACGCGCTGCGTGCCGTGGCCGACGCTGCCAATGTGAATGCGGAGATGAACGAAGAGATCCGCACCGGCTATGAGCAGCCCCTGCCCGAGGATCAGCTGTACTTCGATGGATTGTACTTTGTCTGCGATACGGAGAACAAGAAGGTGACCAAGCCCCTGGCAAAGGATATGAACCGTGTCATCGCCGCCATTGAAGAGGCCAGACGACAGGCGGATTATGTCCTCGTCAGCTTCCACGGCCATGAGTTCGCCGGGGACGATACCACCAATCCCGCCGATTTCATGGTGGAGTTCAGCCGCACCTGTATCGATGCCGGTGCCGATGCCGTTATCGGTCACGGACCCCATGAGCTGCGCGGCATTGAGATCTACAAGGATAAGCCTATTTTTTACAGTCTGGGTAACTTCATTTTCCAGACGGAAACTGTCTGCGTACAGCCTGCTGATGCCTGCGAAAACAACAAACTGCCCCACGATACCCCTGTTGGAGCCTATATGAACCACCGCAGCAAGAACGGTACCCGGGGTTATGTGGTACAGCCCAACATCTGGTTCTCCGTTATGGCCGGTTTTACCGCCGAAAACGGAAAAATCACCGAGGTCAGACTATATCCCATCACGCTGAACATGGAACTGCCCAGAGGCCGCCGCGGATGGCCCTGCCTGCGGAAGGATCGTGAGGTCCTGGACTACCTTCAGAAGCTGTCCGAGCCTTTCGGCACCAAGTTTGAGATCGAGGACGGCGTGGCCGTCATCCGCCTGTAAGAGGCGGGAGAAAATTTTAAATTCCCCCTATGCAAACGGCGCGAATTACGGTAAAATAGGGAGCAAGATAAAATGTAAGGAGTGTTTCGAATGGAACAACCAAAGTATAAGCGCGTGCTTCTGAAGATCAGCGGCGAGGCTCTGGCCGGCGACGCTTCCCGTGGCCTGGACTTCAATGTCATCGGCGATGTGTGTGATGTTGTCAAGAAGTGCGTCGAGAAGGGCGTTGAGGTCGGTATCGTCGTGGGCGGCGGTAACTTCTGGCGTGGTCTGAAGGACGGCGGCGACCGCATGGTTCGCGTGCGTGCCGACCACATGGGCATGCTGGCCACCACCATCAACGCTCTGGCTGTTGCCGATGTTCTGGAGCAGAAGGGTGTGGAGGTTCGCGTCCAGACCGCCGTTGAAATGCGCGCCATGGCTGAGCCCTATATCCGCTCCCGCGCCATCCGTCATCTGGAGAAGGGCCGCGTAGTCATCTTTGGCTGCGGCACCGGCAATCCTTTCTTCTCCACCGATACCGCCGCAGTGCTCCGCGCCGCTGAGATCGATGCTGAGGTCATTCTGCTGGCCAAGAACATCGACGGTGTGTATTCCGCCGACCCCAAGAAGGATCCCACTGCTGTGAAGTATGACAGCATTTCCTATGATGAGGTTCTGGCTCAGCATCTGGCAGTTATGGATACCACTGCCACCTCTCTGTCCATGGACAACAAGATTCCCGTCCTGCTGTTTGCGCTGAAGGATCCCGAGAACATCCTGCGCGCAGTTATGGGCGAAAAGATCGGCACCATCGTGGGCTGATCCCTTACGAAAGAGTTTGGAAAGGAAGAAGACACAATGAGCGAAATCAAGATTTACGAAGAGAAGATGCTCAAGACCATCGAGCATGTTAAGGTTGACTTTGCCGCCGTCCGTGCCGGCCGCGCCAACGCCGGTGTTCTGGACCGCATCATGGTCGAATATTACGGCACTCCCACCCCCCTGAACCAGGTGGCTGCCATCGCCTCTCCCGATCCCCGCACCCTGACCATCCAGCCCTGGGACGGTACCCTGCTGCGCGCCATTGAGAAGGCCATCCAGACCTCCGATTTGGGCATCAACCCCCAGAACGACGGTCGTATCATCCGTCTGGCTTTCCCCCAGCTGACTGAGGAGCGTCGTAAGGAGCTGACCAAGCAGGTCCATAAGTACGGCGAGGACGGCAAGGTCGCCATCCGCAACATCCGCCGCGAGGCTATGGATGCCTTCAAGAAGGCCGAGAAGAAGAGCGAGATCACCGAGGACGATCTGAAGAAGCTGGAGAAGGACCTGCAGGATCTGACCGACAAGCAGTGCAAGGTTCTGGACGATCTGACCTCCAAGAAGGAAAAGGAACTGATGGCAGTCTGAGTCATCGCTTCCTGACCTGCTATTTTTAATCACATTAGGATGCAGAATGCGTAAATGGTGGTCGAGTCATTGCGTGTTCTGCATTCTGTGCGTTTTTTGAACTACCCAATTTTGTATAAGGAAGTTGTCCTATGGCTTTATTTAAAGCAAAAGAAAAAGAAGAGCTTGCCGCTCCCGATATGAAGCGCCTGCCCCGGCACATCGCCATCATCATGGATGGCAACGGCCGCTGGGCCAAAAAGCGCGGTCTGCCCCGCACCGCCGGTCATGCCGCCGGCGCGGAAACTTTCCGTACCATCGCCACCTACTGCAAAGAGATCGGTCTGGACTATCTGACCGTTTACGCCTTCTCCACCGAGAACTGGAAGCGTCCCGAAGCAGAGGTGAATGCTATCATGGGTCTGCTGAAGAAGTACCTCATGGAGGCCATCGGTCAGATGGAGCGCGATCGGGTCAAGATGGAGTTTTTCGGTGATACATCCGTCCTCAGTACCGAACTGCAGGAGCTTATCGCCCGCACCCGGGAGATCTCCAAACATTACGAGGGCTGTCAGGTCAATATCTGCCTGAACTACGGCGGCCGGGACGAGATCCTGCGGGCTGCCCGGGCCTTTGCGCAGGAGTGTGCCGAGGGCAAGGCAAAGCCCGAAGACCTGACCGAAGAGCGGCTGAGCGGTGGTCTGTTCTCTGCCGGGGTGCCCGATCCCGATCTGGTCATCCGACCCAGCGGTGAGCTGCGCCTGTCCAACTTCCTGCTGTGGCAGTCGGCCTACTCCGAGTTCTATTACTCCGATGTCCTCTGGCCCGACTTTACCAAAGAAGATCTGAACCGTGCCATCGCCGCGTTCCAGCAGCGCGATCGCCGTTACGGAGGTGTGTGAGCATGCTGACCAGAACCATCGTCGGCGTCCTGTTCGCCATTGTATACCTGACTTTCCTTGTGGTGCTGCCCCCCATGTGGCTGGCCTTTGCCATGGCCGGTGTGGTGGCGCTGGCATCCTATGAGCTGCTGCGGGCCACCAAGTCCGCCCCCCGTCCTTACATGTATGCCATCACCGCCCTGTGCGCCGCCGCCATCCCTGTGGGCTTTTGGGCAGGGAAGGGGAGCGTCGTGGTCTACGGTTCCGCTCTGGTGATGCTGGTGTCCCTATTCTTCACCGCCATCCGCCACTTTGACGAGGGGGAGCACACCGTTCGCTATGAGCAGCTTATGACCTGCTTTTTCGGCGGTCTGCTGATTCCTGTGTGTCTGTCTGCGCTGGTACAGCTGCGCTGCATGGACAACGGCCGCTTCCTCGTTCTGATCCCCGTGATCTGCGCCAGTATCACCGATGTGGGCGCATACTTTGTTGGTATGCTCTTTGGTAAGCACCGCGGTGTCACCAAGGTCAGCCCCAATAAGTCCCTCGAGGGCTATATCGGCGGCATCGCCGTGGGTTGCCTGGTGCTGATGCTTTACGCAGTGGTGTTGGATCGCTTTGCCGATCTGACCGTCTCCATGCCCATCATGGCCCTCTACGGCATCGTGGGCAGCGCCGTTACCGAGCTGGGCGATCTGTCTTTCTCCCTCATCAAGCGTCAGGAAGGAGTTAAGGACTACGGAACCCTGCTTCCCGGTCACGGCGGTATGATGGACCGCTTTGACTCCACCGTCTTTGCAGCTCCCGCCGTTATGGTTCTGGTGTGGCTGCTGCCCGCTATCTGATGGAGGAATCCAAATGAACAAACGAAGCAAACGAATTTCCATCCTCGGCTCTACCGGCTCGATCGGTCGTCAGTCCCTTGAGGTCATCGAGGCCTGCGGTCTGGAGGTAGGTGCCATCACCGCCAATTCCAGCGTCAAGCTGCTGGAGGAGCAGGCCCGCCGCCATCATCCCGAGCTGGCTGTCCTCATGGATGAGGCTGCCGCTGCCGATCTGAAGGTCCGTCTGGCCGATACCGACATCAAGGTGTTGGGTGGCATGGGCGGCCTGACTGAGGCCGCCGCCCTGGAGAGCGCCGACACCGTTATCACCGCCGTGGTTGGCATGGTGGGTCTGCGCCCCACGCTGGCCGCCATCCGGGAGGGCAAGCGTATCGCCCTTGCCAATAAGGAAACTCTGGTCTGCGCCGGTGATCTGGTGATGGAAGAGGCCAAAGACTACGGCGCCGAGATCATCCCTGTGGACTCCGAGCATTCCGCGCTGTTCCAGTGTCTGGAGGGCAACCGCAACAGGGGAGAGGTCAAGCGCCTCATTCTGACCTGTTCCGGCGGTCCCTTCTACGGAAGAAAACGCGAAGAATTGCAGGGTATGACAAGGGAAGATGCTTTAAAGCATCCCAATTGGTCCATGGGAGCCAAGATCACCGTGGACTCCGCCACCCTGATGAATAAAGGCCTTGAATTTATTGAGGCCATGCATCTGTACCATATGCCTCCCGAGAAAATTTCCATTGTGGTTCACCGGGAGAGTATTATTCATTCCCTCGTGGAATACTGTGATAACGCCATGATTGCCCAGATGGGCGTTCCCGATATGAAGCTGCCCATCCAGTATGCCCTGACCTATCCCGACCGCGTCCCCAGTGCCGCCACCACCCCCTTTGACATCTGGAACAGCGGTGCCCTGACCTTCGGCGCCCCTGATCCCGATACCTTCCGCTGTCTGGCTCTGGCACTGAAGGCCGCTGAAACCGGCGGTACCGCCGGTGCCATCCTCAACGGTGCCAATGAGGCCGCCGTTGCCCAGTTCCTGGAGGGCAAGATCGGCTTCCTCGACATTGCCGAGAAGGTGGCACAGGCCATGGAGAAGGTTCCCGTGATCGCAGATCCCGGTCTGCTGGATGTTCTGGAGGCCGATGCCGCCGCCCGCGAAGCGGCCATGTAACTGCAACCCCATTGGAGGTTTCCATGTATATTATCCTTGCGATCCTGATTTTTGGTATCCTTATCGCTACCCATGAGTTCGGTCACTTTGCCGCGGCAAAACTCTCCGGCGTAAAGGTCAACGAGTTTGCCATCGGAATGGGTCCCGCCATTTTCAAACACCAGAAAGGTGAAACACTTTACACTGTTCGTGTGCTCCCGGTGGGTGGCTACTGCGCCATGGAGGGAGAGGACGAGGAGAACGATGATCCCCGATCCTTCCAGAAAGTCAGCACCCTGCGCCAGTTTGCCATTCTGGCTTCCGGTGCGGGAATGAATTTCATCACCGGTCTGCTGCTGATCGCCATTCTGTATGCGGGCTCCGCAGGCTTTGTCCGTCCCACTTTCGACAACTATATCGAGGGTTATGGGCTGGAGCAGTCCGGTCTGCTGCCCGGAGATATTTTCTATAAGCTGGACGGCCACCGCATTTATACCTACGGCGATCTGTCCATCTATCTGGCCAGAGCCGGCGAAGATGTAGACTTTGTGGTGGAGCGCGAGGGGCAGAAAGTCGTGCTGGAGGATGTCCATATGCCCCTGCAGGCGCGTCTGGAAAAGGACGGTACCACCAGTTACCTGCGTGGTTTCATGGTGGGACGCCACATTGTCCCCGCAACCGTTCTGACCCACATCCAGTACAGCTGGTATACTGCGGTGAACTTTGTCCGTTCGGTCTGGATGTCCCTGTCCGGATTGATTTCCGGTGTCTATGGCATTCAGGATCTCTCAGGTCCTGTCGGCATCGTGGATACCATGACCCAGATCGGCCAGCAGTCTGAAACAGCCGCCATCGCACTGGAAAATCTGATCTATCTGGCTGCCTTCATCGCCGTCAATCTGGCGGTGATGAACCTGCTGCCTCTGCCCGCGCTGGACGGCGGCCGCATCTTTTTTCTTCTGCTCAATGCTGTTCTGCCTCGGAAGATCCCCGCGAAGTATGAGGGATATGTCCATCTGGCCGGAATCGTGCTGCTGATGACACTGATGTTCATGGTCACGCTGAGTGATGTGGGCAAGATCATCGGCGGCTGACCGCTGAAAGGAGTTTTACCATGACCAAGCAAATTATGGTGGGCGGCGTTGCCATCGGCGGCGGCGCACCCGTTTCCATCCAGTCCATGACCAATACCCGCACCAGCGATGTGGAGGGCACTCTGGCTCAGATCCGCGCCCTGGCCAGCGCCGGTTGTGAGATCGTTCGTGTGGCGGTCCCCGATATGGAGGCAGCCAGAGCCGTGGCGAAGATCAAGGAGCATAGCCCTCTGCCTGTGGTGGTGGACATTCATTTCGACTACAAGCTGGCACTGGAGGCCATTGCCGCCGGCGCCGATAAGGTGCGCATCAATCCCGGCAACATCGGGGGAGAGGACCGGGTCAAGGCGGTTGCCGATGCCTGCCGTCTGCGCAATATCCCCATTCGCATCGGTGTGAACGGTGGCTCCCTGGAAAAGGAACTGCTGGCCAAATACGGCCGTGTCTGCCCCGAGGCCATGGTGGAGTCCGCCTTCGGGCATATCAAGCTGCTCAACAAGTTCGACTTTGACGATATCTGCGTTTCCCTGAAGTCCTCCAGCGTTCCCTTCACCATGAAAGCCTATCAGATCATGAGTCAGGAAAGTAACTATCCTTTACATATCGGCGTGACCGAGGCGGGCACCGTGAAGATGGGTACCCTGAAGTCTGCCGTGGGTATCGGCGGTCTGCTGGCGCTGGGCATCGGTGATACCATGCGTGTTTCTCTGTCCGCGGATCCAGTGGAGGAGATCTACGCCGCCCGGGATATTCTGAAGGCCGCCGGCATTCGTAAGGACGGCGCGGAGCTTGTTTCCTGTCCCACCTGCGGCCGCACCCGCATCGACCTGATCTCCATGGCCGGTGAGGTTGAGGAGCGCCTGAAGAGCGTCAACAAGGACATCACTGTGGCCGTCATGGGCTGCATCGTCAACGGCCCCGGTGAGGCTTCCGCCGCCGACTGCGGCATTGCTGGCGGCATCGGTGAGGGTGTCCTGTTCAAAAAAGGTCAGATCATCAAAAAGGTTCCGCAGGATCAGCTGGTGGACGAGCTGTTCGCCCTGATCGATACACTGTAAGGAGAATTGAAATTTCATGTCGGGCAAGATCCCATTTTTAGAGATGTTCTCCCTTCTGCGCCGCAGAGGGGATCTGGCGGAGGCTGTCGACACATGGCAGATCACCGTTGCTGAGATCAATAAGGCCGCGCTGTCCATCTACCTCGAGGTAGAGGGTGCCGCAGGCGCAGGTGCCAACCTCCTCCGTGATGCGGAGGAGGGCATTTGTCGTGCCTACGGACTGAAAAGCGCCCGCATTCAGGCTCTTGTGCCCATGAAACAGGAAGTACCTCCCCAGCCGGAACCCGCGCCTGCTCCTGTGCTTTCTCCCGCACCCGCTCCTGTTGCCAAGGAGGAGAAAAAGACCCCTGTGGATCCCTTCTCCCGCACCGAGGCTCTGCGTCAGGCTGCCATGCAGCGCTCCGGCGTGACCCCCGCTGCCCCCAAGGCTGAAAAGAAGAGTGGGGGAGACTCCATCTTCGGAAAAGCCATCGGCAAGCCTCCTGTGGATATCGGCGAGCTGGAGCTGGACATGGGTATGGTCGTCATCGAGGGCGATGTCTTTGCGGTGGACAACAAGGAGCTGAAAAAGCGTGGCGCGTGGGTGGTGGCCTTTGATGTCACCGACTATACCGGCTCCATCCGCGTGACCAAGTTCTTCCCCGGCGACGAAGGCAAACCTCTCGTGGACAAGATCAAAAAGGGTATGCGGCTGAAAATTCAGGGTCGTCTGAATATCGACCGCTTCTACGGCGACATGGTGCTGGAGCCTGTGGCCGTTACCACTGCGGAGAAGAGCATGAAGCAGGACACCGCCGAGGAAAAGCGCGTGGAGCTGCACATGCATACCACCATGTCCATGATGGATGCCCTGACCTCTGTCAGCCCCAAGCAGGGCCCTGACCGCAATGTGGTCAAGCGCGCCGAGGCATGGGGGCACAAGGCCATTGCCATCACCGACCACGGCGTTGCCCAGGCTTTCCCCGATGCATGGCACTCCGCCAAGAAAATCAAGATCCTCTACGGTGTCGAGGCCTACTTCATCAACGATGTGGATGACCGGGTAGCTGTCCACGGCGATATTCCCGGTGCATTCCACGATGAGATCGTCTGCTTTGATATTGAAACTACCGGCCTTGACCGTAAGCGGGAGGTCATCATCGAGATCGGCGCCGTCAAGGTAAAAAACGGCGTCATCACCGATACTTTCAACACCTTCGCCGCTCCCAGACGGATGCTCACCACTGAGATCACCCGCCTGACCGGCATCACCGATGATATGCTGGTGGGTGCCCCCACCCAGGAACAGGCTCTTCGAGCCTTCCTCGATTTTGCCGGGGATGCCCCCCTGTGTGCCCATAACGCCGAGTTTGATATGGGCTTTATTTCCGCAGGCTGCCGGAAGTACGGTCTGCCCTTCAAAAATCCCTCTATTGACACCCTCATCCTCGCCCAGAACCTGCTGCCTGAGCTGGGCAAGTATAAGCTGGACATCGTGGCCAATCACCTGAAGCTGCCCGAGTTCAATCACCACCGTGCCAGTGATGATGCCGGTGTTCTGGCGTACATGCTGCCCCATTTCATCCGTATGATGGAGGAGATGGGTCTGCGTACATGGAATGAGGTCAACCCCTATATGCCCAAGCTGCGCAAGCAGGGGAAGGCCCGCCGCCAGCCCAAACACCTCATCGTGCTGGCCAAGAACCAGACCGGTCTGCGAAACCTGTATAAGCTCATCTCTCTGGGCCATCTGGAACACTTTAAGCGTGTGCCCATCATGCCCAAGTCCCTCATCATGGAAAATCGCGAGGGTCTGATCCTCGGCTCCGCCTGCGAGGCCGGTGAGCTCTTCGAGGCCGTCACCAAGGGCAAAGACTGGGAGGAACTCAAGCGTATTGCCTCCTGGTATGACTATCTGGAGATCCAGCCCATCTGCAACAACATGTTCATGCTGCGCAAGGGTCTGGTCAACAGCGAGGAGGAGCTGCGGGACTTCAACCGCACCATTGTTGCCCTGGGTGACGAGCTGGGCAAGCCCGTCTGCGCCACCGGAGATGTCCACTTCCTCGACCCTCAGGACGAGGTCTACCGCCATATCCTGCTGGCCTCCAAGGGCTTTGAGGACGCGGACTCGTCCCTGCCCATCTAC
>JAZQVX010000169.1:0-3124 GCA_045632045.1 Lawsonibacter sp. | reverse complement strand
CGAGGAGGTAATTGAAGTTGTGGCGGTAATCCACCCGGACTTCCAGAATCTCCCCTGAGCGCTCCATGGCCCACGGTGCGTCGAAGTCCTCCACAAATTCCTCGGTGATGTACCGCTCCCATGCCACCGCCCGGTCGGCGCTCGTGCCGTTGGGGGAGGTAAACAGGAACAGGAACGCCAGAATCAGCACCGGCAGGACGATAAACTTCGTCCACCGCCGCTCCCGCTTCCACTTCACGGTGTTTTTCACCCGGAGGGCGGCGTCGCTCTCCCCGAAGCAGGTCAGCCCGCCCCACATGTGCTTGCCGCTTCCCAGCTCCACAAGGGTATGGGCGTAGGTGCGGCGCTGTTTCTCGTCCAGTTCCGCCATCACTGCCTCGTCACAGGCCAGCTCCATGTCCCGGCAGGCCAGACGATAGGCCACCCACATGACAGGATTCCACCAGTAGAATGTCATCATCACAAACAGAATGCCTTTAAACCAGACATGTCTGCCCATGATGTGCTTCAGCTCGTGGCGCAGGACCAGTTCCATCTGCTCCCGGGGCAGTTCCTTCTGCAGGCAGATGTGAGTGACAAGCCCTCCCATCCGGCAGACAAAGCTGGTGGGCAGGCCCTCGATGATATGTACCTGCACCCCATCCCCGTCGATACCGTGGGCGGTGTTCCACTCCCCGTCCATGGGCGGGGTGCCGCGATAGATCTTCTTGATGTCGTGCTCCATTTTGAACGACCAGATCAGGGTCAGCACAAATCCCACCGCCACCATGACGCACAGGACACTGCGCATCGTCTCCGACATGACAAAGGGAATCTCCGTCCCGCCGGGGAGCATGATGGTCTGCTCCCCCACCGTCAGATTTTCCGGGAAATAGGCGGGCATGCCCATGCGGTGCTCCCGGGGGGTGATCCAGCCCCGGAAGGTGAAGGGCAGCAGGTGGATAAACCCCGGCAGACTGTAAAAGCTGGCTGTATATCCCGCCAGACAACAGGCCATCCAGCCCATGACCCGGTATTTCGGGCGCAGCAGCCGGTTGGTCACGGGGCGCAGGAGGATCACGACCAGCAGAGTAAGACCCAAGGCAATGCCAATGTTGCCGAAGGACTCCACAAAGGCCAGACCGAAAAATCGCAACAAGGACATGGACTCACCCCTCCCCCATTTTCTCGTCGATGAGGCGCTTGAGCGCCTCGGCCTCCTGTTCCGTCAGCTTGCGGCCCCCCAGAAAGGCCACCATAAAGGGGTTGAGTCCCCCGGCTTTGCGCTCCAAGTCCCGGCTCTCCTCCCGGATGGCCTCCTCCCTGCTCACAAGGACTGAGACGGTGGCATCCTCATGGCGCACCATGCCCTTGTGTTTCAGCTTGCGCAGGACGGTGTAGGTGGTGCTCTTGTTCCAATCCAGCACCTCGGCGCAGATGGCAACCAGCTGGGTGGAATTGATGGGGGCATTGTCCCAGAGCACTTCCATTAGCTTATATTCCGCGTCAAAGAGTTTTTCCATATGGTTTCCCTCCTTTCGGTTTATCCTATTAAACCTTTGTATCGTTAGTTTATCACGATAAACCTATGTTGTCAAGGGGTGGCCTTTCCTGCGTAGGGGGCGGTCTCCGTGCCGCCCCGCTTTGTGCGGCTCCTCAAAGGGGGCGGAGAGGGCAAACAGCCTTTCCCCCCCGGCGGGGGGAAGCCAATGGATCGCCCTTACCTCCCCCCTTGCGGGGGAGGTGGCTGGCCGAAGGCCAGACGGAGGGGGTCAGCACGAGGCGGAGAGGGCAAAAAAAGACCGCCCGTATGGGCGGTCTTTCAACTATCTCACTTGATCTCGTAGTCCTTACCGAACTGCAGCTCACCGAAGTCGATGCGGGTGGTCTTGTCGGCGTACTCGTCACGGACAGCGGCGCGGTCGATGCGGATGGTCTGCTCCATGTCCACGCGGACAGGCTCAAACTCGGCGGTGTCCTCCAGATCGGGCTCCTCCTCGGCAACCTCCTCTTCCACCTTGGCCTTGACATTCTCGGCGGTGGCCTCAGCCATGGCCTTGGCCAGCAGGCGCTGGACATTGTCGTCGATCTCGCTGATGGTGTCCACCATGGGGTCGGCGGGGGCGGCGGCGGGGGCGGCGGGAGCCAGCTCCTCCAGCTTGGCCAGGACCTGCACCTGCTCGGTATACAGAGCGCGGATCTGCTCCACAAAGGAGGCGGTGTTCTGCTTGGCGGTGGCCAGACGGAACTCCTCGGCCTGCACTTCCTCGGACAGCTGGGCGGAGCGCTGGGCGGCCTGCTCCTCGGCCTCGGCCAGAATGGCGGCCTTCTTGGTCTCGGCCTCACGCACCAGATCGTCAGCCATGCGCTGAGCGGTCATGAGAGCCTTGCGCATGGCCTCCTCGGTGGCACGATACTCCTCCACCTTATCCACGAGCACCTTCATCTTGCTCTTCAGAACGGCGTTGTCATTGTACAAGGCGGTATAGTCCTCGGTCAGAATGTCCAGAAATTCGTCCACCTGGCCCATGTTATAGCCGCCGAAGGATGCACGCTGAAAGGCGTGGCTCTTCACTTCCTGAGGAGTCAGCATCGTTAAGTCCTCCTGTCTCTTATTTATATTAGGATCGTCATTGCGAACCAGTCCGCAGACTGGTGCGGCAATCCGTCCTTTGATGCACGGATTCCCACGCCATCGTGCGCGATGGCTCGGAATGACAGGAACGGTACTTAGAAGTACAGACCGTTGTTTTCGAGTTCGTCGATCAGATCGCCCAGAATGTCAACATTATAGGGGGTGATGATGTAGGTGGAGATGGCGACCTTCTTGATCTTGCCCTCGTTGGCATAGGCCACGCCGGACAGGAAGTCCAGCAGACGGCGGGCGATCTCCTTGTTGGTGGACTCCAGATTGAGCACCACGGTGCGCTTCTCGCGCAGATGGTCGGCGATGGCGGAGGCGTCGTCAAACTTCTCGGGCTTGACCAGCACCACCTGCAGCTGAGTGGCGGCGCGGATGTTGACCACCTTGTTGCTGCGGCGCTCGTTCTCCATACCGATCACATCGTAATTGTCGTTGTTATTGTTTCGGGACACCCGCTCCACACGCTCGGGGCGCTCATAGCGGTCGATGCCGCGCTCACGG
>JAZQVX010000168.1:0-2363 GCA_045632045.1 Lawsonibacter sp. | reverse complement strand
ACCGCTATGGGACTTCAGCTTGGGCATAGTAGGTTCTCCTTCCGTATATCTAGTGTAATTTCTTTCGTTTTTACTTGCTGTTCTTGGGGGTCAGGAACATCGCCATGAAGCGGCCTTCCAGCTTGGGATTCTTCTCCATGGTAGCGATCTCAGCGCAGCTAGCGGCGAAATCCAGCAGCAGCTTCTCACCCAGATTGGTATGAGCCATCTCACGGCCGCGGAAGCGGACGCTGACCTTGACCCGGTTGCCGTCAGACAGGAACTTCTGCGCAGCCTTGACCTTAGTGTTGAAGTCATTGGTATCGATGCTGGGACTCATCCGGATCTCCTTGATTTCCACGACCCGCTGATTCTTCTTGGCATCCTTCTCCCGCTTCTTCTGATCGTAGCAGAATTTAGAATAGTCCATGATCTTGCAGACAGGGGGCACAGCGTTGGGAGAGATCTTCACCAGATCCATGCCCTGCTCCTCGGCCATAGCGTTGGCTTCGGCAGCGGAAACAATGCCCAGCTGAGCACCGTCGGCACCGATCAGTCGAATCTCCTTATCCCGGATCTCCTCATTGAGCTGATGATCTAACTTTGCGATGGTAAGCACCTCCAAAATAACAAACAAAAAAGCGGATGCCAAAGCATCCGCACAATTCGCAGCATTTCCCTTGCAGGAAAGTGGAATATAGACCGTTTCGCTTGAGCTTACGGTGAGGCGGATGTTCAGCCTTCTTTATTACCCATGTATTCTATCATGGTAATTTGCCTTTGTCAAGGGATTTTTTTCATAAAATTACGGGATTTTTCGGCCCACGGCTTCATTTTTAAGCCGTGGGCCGGTAATAGCTTATTCAGCGGAGATCAGGTAGTAGTACACAGGCTGGCCGCCGTTCAGCAGATTCACATCCGCGTCAGGGCAGATTTCAGCGAAGATGTCAGCCGCCTTCTGGGCATGCTTTTCCTTGATGTCCTCGCCGTAGTAGATGGTGACGTACTCCTTGCCCTCGTCCCGAACCTTCTCAGCCAGAGAGCGCAGCAGGACCTTGATATCCTTGCTGGTGCCGAACAGAGCGCTGCCGTAGATGGCCAGATAGTCGCCCTCGTGGATGTCGTAGCCGTCGAAATCGGAGTTCCGGGCGGCGTAGGTGATCTGCATGGTGTCCACAGTACCCAGAGCCTCGGTCAGAGCCTCCACATTCTCCTCCACGCTGCCCTCGGGATTGAAGCTCAGCATGGCGGTGACGCCCTGAGGAACGGTCTTGCTGGGGATGACGATAACACGCTTGGGGGTCAGGCCATCCACCTGCTGGGCCGCCATGATGATGTTCTTGTTGTTGGGCAGCACGAAGACGGTCTCAGCGGGAACCTTGTTCACAGCCTCCAGGATGTCCTGGGTGCTGGGGTTCATGGTCTGGCCGCCGGAGATGATGCCGTCAACGCCCAGATTCTGGAACACATCCGCCAGGCCGGCGCCGGCGCAGACGGAAACCACGCCCAGAGCCTTCTCGGGCTCGGCGATCTTGGGAGCCTTCTCAGCCTCGGTCATCACCTTCTCGGTGTGCTGCAGGCGCATATTCTCGATCTTCACGGTGACGAAGGAGCCGTAGTCCATAGCCTCGTGCAGAGCCTTGCCGGGATCGTTGGTATGGACATGGACCTTGATGATCTCCTCATCGTCCACCAGAACCAGGCTGTCGCCCAGGCTGGAGAGGAAGTCTCTGAGCTTCTCGGGGTCCAGATCGTTCTCCCGGTTGATGATGAACTCGGTGCAGTAGGTGAAGGTAATGTCATCGGTGTCAAAGTCGCTGAAATCAGCGGCATCCTTCACATCGCTGTCTGCCATACCCTCGGGAACCACCACATCGTTGCCCTGCAGGGAGGAAAGCATAGCCTCCAGAGCAAAGACCCAACCCTTGCCGCCGGCGTCCACAACGCCAGCCTTCTTCAGAACGGGGTTCATGTCGGTGGTGCCGGCCAGAGCGACCTTAGCCTCCTCCAGAGCAGCCTCGTGAACGAACTCGATGTAGTTGTTCTCCTGGGCGGCGCTGCGGGCCTTGGCAGCTGCCAGACGGGCGACGGTCAGAATGGTGCCCTCAGCGGGCTTCATGACAGCCTTGTAGGCTGCGTCAACGCCCTCCTGCAGAGCCTCTGCCCACAGAACGCCGTCGCAAACTTCAGCGCCCTTGAGCTTCTTGGAAATGCCCCGCATCAGCAGGGACAGGATAACGCCGGAGTTACCGCGGGCGCCACGCAGCATGGCGGAAGCGGCAGTGGCAGCGGCCTTGCTCAGGGAGGGATCCTCCACCTTGCGCAGGTCGGCTGCGGCGGCGTTGATGGTCATGGACATATTGGTGCCGGTATCGCCGTCCGGC
>JAZQVX010000167.1:0-9171 GCA_045632045.1 Lawsonibacter sp. | reverse complement strand
GGTGGGCTGGATCAGCTTCTCCTCCACGCGCTGGTCGAAGCAGGCGTACAGGGCGTTGCCCCAGGTCTTCTCAGCGGCGTCGGCCAGCTCAACACCGATGGCCTTGGCAGCGGCCACGGCCTCAGCGTCGTCGGAGATGGCACCGAAGTCGATGCCCACATACTCCTTGACGGCGTCCACCATGGACAGACGGCGCCAGCCGGGGGTCAGGTCGATCTTCTCGCCCATCCACTCCACCTCATAGGTGCCAAGGATCTCCTTGGCAGCGCCGGAGAGGATGCCCTCGGCGATGTCCATCATGTCGTGGAAGTCGGCGTAAGCCTGATACAGCTCCACGGTGGTGAACTCGGGGTTGTGCTTGGGGTCCATACCCTCGTTGCGGAAGATACGGCCGATCTCATACACGCGCTCCATGCCGCCCACGATCAGACGCTTCAGGGGCAGCTCGGTGGCGATGCGCATATACATGTCGATGTCCAGAGTGTTGTGGTGGGTGATGAAGGGACGGGCAGCAGCACCGCCGGCAATGGTACCCAGCACGGGAGTCTCGACCTCGATGTACTCCATGTTGTCCAGATAGTTACGCATGAACTTGATGAACTTGGAGCGGATGATGAAGTTGCGCTTGACCTCGGGGTTGACCATCAGGTCGACATCGCGCTGACGGTAACGCAGCTCGGTGCTGGTCAGGCCGTGGAACTTCTCGGGCAGGGGCAGCAGGTTCTTGGACAGCAGAACCACATCCTTCACGCGCACGGACATCTCGCCGCGCTGGGTGCGGAACACCTCGCCCTTGACGCCGACGATATCGCCGATGTCATACTTCTTGAAGCGGTTGTAGACAGCCTCATCCATGTCGTCCTTGCGGGCGTAGATCTGGATGCGGCCGGACTTGTCCTGCAGGTCGCAGAAGGACACCTTGCCCATGCCGCGCTTGGACATCAGGCGGCCGGCCAGGGAAACATCCTGACCCTCCAGCGCATCAAAGTTGGCCTTGATGTTGGCGGAGTCGTTGTCCACATCGTAACGGGTGATCTGGAAGGGATCGTTGCCGCTCTCCTGCAGCTCCTTGAGCTTATCGCGGCGGACCTGGAGCAGCTGGGACAGGTTCTGCTGCTGCTCGCCGGCCTGGTTCTGGTTATTCTTTTCGGCCATTGTGACCTCTCCTATCTCGTCCGGCAGTACGCCGGCGTATTTTTTGATATAAATTAGTGCTCGACCTTGAGGATCTTGTACTCCACGGGGCCGGAGGGAGCGTCCACGACGATCTCCTCGCCCTCAACGCGGCCCATCAGAGCCTTGCCGAAGGGGGACTCCTCGGAAATCAGACCGTTCATGGGATCGGCCTCCTGAGAACCGGTGATGCGGAAGGTCTGCTCCTCCTCGAACTCCTTGTCAAAGACGGTGACGGTGGAGCCCATGCGGATATAATCGCCCTCGGCTTCCTCTTCCTCGATGACCACGCAGTTGGCCAGGATCTCCTCCACTTCGGCCATACGGGAATACAGACGGCCCTGCTCGTTCTTGGCCTCGTCGTACTCGCTGTTCTCGGACAGGTCGCCGTAGGAACGAGCCTCCTTGATCAGCTCGGCAACTTCCTTCTCACGGACGGTCTTCAGGTAGTTCAGTTCCTCCTGAAGTTCTTTCAGACGCTCAGGGCTCAGTTTGTACTCTTTTGCCATTATTTTTCCCTCACCTTTCAAAATATACAGCGGGAATCGTTCCGTCTGCATACATTATAATATAGAAATGGGCATACTAATTGAGTATGTGTCATTATAAGGTGTCCCATCGGGGATGTCAAGTCAATTTCTGTTAATTTTGACTTCGCCGGGAGGCAGTTTCCCCCGCTCCCAGAGCAAAGTCAGCACATCCAGCGCCTCCCGATCCCCCTCTTCCAGCCCCGGTGCCGTCAGTTTCAGTCCGTCCAGACCGGGGTTCCGGCCGTACAGTTCCAACCGCGGCGCCTCCCGCGCGCCCCCGCAGGGCTGAAAACACAGCTCCATCTGGGCGGGATGCTCCGGCGGCAGAACAGGGATACCGAACTCCTCCCGCAGCCGCCGGGCCAGCCCCTCCCCGCCGGGAGCCGCCACCACAAGCCGCCGCACCTGGGGACACAGCCGCGCGGCACAGCGGAACATCTCCCCCTCCGCCCGCGTTCCCGACAGGGCCACCGTGGCCAGCGCCGGGTCTATATCCCGTCCCCGCAGGGCCTCCACCGCCAGCTCCGGGGCATGAGATCGCAGCAGGGGCGCCGGGTCGATCTCCTTCAGCCCCAACCGCTCCAGCAATTCCCACGACGCAAAGCCCGCCGGCAGCAGGGTGCGCACCGCGCCCCCCTTCCGCAGCAGCCGTCCCGCCTTTCGTACCCGGTACTGCCCGAAGCGCCCCTCCGGGTCGGTTCGCACCCGCAGCACCCGCAGCCCGTACAGGTCGGTCATCTCACCCCGACCACTGCCCCCACCAAATTCCAGCCGTCCGATCATGTGCATTTCCCCTTTCGGGGGGAGTATATGCAAAAAACCACAAAAAAAGCAGGGGAGGTTACCGAACCTCCCCATAAAATGCTCCGTCGCCGGAGGGAGGGGCAAGCCCCTCCCCTACGGCATTATTTCTTTCTGTCCTGCTCAATGAGCAGCTTCATCGCCTCGATGCCCACCCGAATGGCGGCAGAGGTGTCGTGGGACTCCTGCTGATCCAGTCCGGCGGCCTCCCGCTCCTGATTCCAGATCACATGGAACACGGAGCCGCAGCGCACGCCCCGGGCAGCCGCCACAGTAAACAGGGTGGCCGATTCCATCTCGGAGGCCAGCACGCCCAGCCGCTTCCACGCCTGCCATTTCTGCTCCAGTTCATAGGAAACGGGCATTCTCCCGGGAGAGTGCTGTCCGTAGAAGGAGTCCTTGCACTGAACCACTCCGGTGTGGAAAGATTTCCCCAGTTCCTTCGCTCCCTGCACCAGCGCGCAGGTCACATCAAAATCCGCCACAGCGGGAAACTCGATGGGGGCATACTCCTTGCTGGCCCCATCCATGCGCACCGCGCCGGTGGCGACCACCACATCCCCGCTTTGCACCTTCAGGTCAATGCCGCCGCAGGTGCCCACCCGGACGAAGGTATGCACACCCAGATTGGCCAGTTCCTCCATGGCGATGGCCGCGGAGGGACCGCCGATGCCGGTGGAGCAGACGGACACCTTCTCCCCCAGCAGGGTTCCGGTATAGGTCACATACTCCCGGTTGGTGCAGATATGCACCGGGTCATCAAACCATTTTGCAATGGACTCACACCGCCCGGGGTCGCCGGGCAGCAGGCAATAGCCCCCCACATCGCCCTCTTTACAGCGGATGTGGAACTGTTCCTGACGCTCGTTTTCCTTCATGGCGCACCCTCCCTGTTCATATTCTGTTTATAATTATAAACGATTTGTTACCATTTCGCAAGCCGCCTTGACCTTTGCCCCCCTGTGTTTTATAATGCCATTAAGATTATATAAAGATTCTTCCCCTTTGAAAGGATGTGCGATCATGAAAATCGTCATCGTAGGAAACGGCAAAGTGGGCTACTCTCTGGCCGAACATCTGGTAGCCGAACACCATGATGTCACCGTTGTGGACATTCGCGACCAAAATCTCTCCAACGCCTCTGATACGCTGGATCTCATGGTCCTGCAGGGCAACGGCGTCTCCGCCGCCACCCTCAGAGAAGCCGGTGCCGACTCCGCCGATCTGCTGGTGGCCACCACCAACTCCGACGAGGTCAATATGGTATGCTGCCTGACCGCCAAAAATCTGGGCACCAAATATACCATCGCCCGCATTCGTACCCCGGAATACAACATCAACCTGCCGGAGCTGCGCAAAAATCTGAAGATCGACATGGTCATCAACCCCGAAAGCTCCACCGCCTCCGAAATCTCCCGTCTGATCCGCTTCCCCTCCGCCACCAACATCGAAATCTTCTGCCGCGGCAAGGTGGAGCTGATGGGATTCCGTCTGCAGGAGGGCGACTTCCTTGTGGACAAGCCCCTGTATGCTCTGGGCAGCGACATCAAGCGGCTGTCCCTGCTGTTCTGCGCGGCAGACCGCGGCGGCGAACTTATCATCCCCAAGGGTTCCTTCATCCCTCAGGCGGGTGACACCCTCTATCTTCTGGGTCAGCCCGACAGTCTGGATCAGTTCTTCCGCATTCTGGGCCGGTACACCTCCAAGGTGGGCAAGGTCTTTATTCTGGGCGGCGGCAAGATCACCAATTATCTCGTGCCCATGCTGGACAAGCTGGGGGTTCGCTCCAAAGTGGTGGAGCTGCGGGAAGATCGCTGCCGGGATCTGTGCGACCGCTTCCCCCACCTCACCGTGATCCACGGCGACGGTTCCGACCCCGAACTGCTGGAGTCCGAGTCCCTGACCGATTACGACTGCTTCGTGGCCCTCACCGACCGGGACGAGGATAACTTTATCATCTCCCTCTTTGCCAAGCACGAGAACCTCTCCAAGGTCATCACCAAGTGCAACCGCCAGAATTATCTGGGCATCGCGCGAAATGTGGGACTGGACAGCGTGATCTCCCCCAAATTCATCACCACCTCCCGCATTCTCCGGGTGGTGCGCGGCATGCAGAACTCTCAGGGCGGTGTCATGCACTCTCTGCACCGCATCGCCAACGGCAGCGCCGATGCCATGGAATTCACCGTCACCGCCTCCACCAACCATCTGGGCGTCCCTCTGAAGGATCTGCGCCTGCGCTCCAATGTCCTGATCGGCGTCATCGTCCGTGACACCCAGATCATCATCCCCGAAGGTTCCTCCACCATGCAGGAGGGCGATCGGGTCATCATCGTGGCTCCCACCGGAAAGGTCATGCAGCTCAATGACATCTACTCCGAGGCAGGTGGGCCCGCATGAACTTAAAACTGGTATGTAAAGTGGTGGGTCATGTCCTCCTCATCGAGGCCTGCGCACTCTTTCTCCCCCTGCTGGTGGCACTGATATACAGGGAATCTCCCCTGCCCTATCTGCTGTCCATTGCGCTCATCGCCGCCGTGGGTCTGCTCCTCTCCCGGGTCAAGACCTCCTCCCGCTTTTACACCCGGGAGGGCTTCTGCACCGTGGGTCTGATCTGGCTGGCCACCGGTCTGGTGGGCGCCCTGCCCTTCTGGTTCTCCGGCGGCTTCCCCTCTTTCGTGGACTGCATTTTCGAGTCCGTTTCCGGCTTCACCACCACAGGCGCCACCATCCTCAACGACATTGAGGCCCAGCCCTACGGCATCCTCTTCTGGCGCTCCTTCACCCACTGGCTGGGCGGCATGGGGGTGCTGGTGCTGGCCACCGCTCTGCTGCCCTCCATGCGCATCCGCCCCCACTATCTCACTCAGGCCGAAACTCCCGGCCCGGTATTCTCCAAGCTGGTGCCCAAGCAGTCCCAGACCTCCAAGATCCTCTACGCCATGTACTGCGGCATGACCCTTCTGGAGGTCGCTGCCCTGAAGCTGGCCGGTATGCCCCTGTATGACAGCTTCATCCACGCTTTCTCCACTGCCGGCACCGGCGGTTTCTCCAACCGCAACGCCAGTGTGGGCGCCTACGGCGATCCTGTCATCGACATCATCATCTCGGTGTTCATGCTGCTGTTCTCGGTGAACTTCGCATTGTACTTCCTGATGATGCACAAGCGCTTCAAGGAGGCTCTGTCCAGCGATGAGCTGCGCTTCTTCCTGATCATCGTGACCGGCGCCACCCTCCTCATCGCCGTCAACACCCTGCCCATCTACGAGAGCATGGCTCAGAGTCTGCGCTACGCCCTCTTCCAGGTCAGCGCCATCATCTCCACCACCGGCTTTGCCACGGCGGACTATATGCTCTGGCCCACCCTCTCTCAGACCATCATCATCCTCATCATGTTCTGCGGTGCCTGCGCCGGTTCCACCGGCGGCGGCATGAAATGCTCCCGCATCCTGCTCCTGCTGCGGGCCGTCCGCCGTGAGGTGCATAAGGTCATCAACCCCCGCCGCATGGAAGTCATCAAGCTGGAGGGCAAGACCGTGGAGGAGAGTACCCTCCACTCCACCCTTGTCTTCATCGGCTGCTACTTTGCCATCATTCTGGGTGCCACGCTGGTGGTTTCTCTGGATAACTACTCCTTTGCCACCTCCTTCTCCGCCGCCCTCACCTGCGTGAGCAATGTGGGCCCCGGTCTGGATCTCATCGGCCCCAGCGGCAACTTCTCCACGCTGTCCGACCTGTCCAAGCTGGTTCTGTCCCTGTGCATGATCACCGGACGACTGGAGATCCTCCCCATCCTGGCTCTCTTCAGCCGCACCGCATGGCGCAAGGGCTAAATAACGCAAAAAAGAAGCACCATACGGTGCTTCTTTTTTTATAATCCCAGACCATAGATCCGGTTTGCATTGTCGAAAAAGATCTTCTCCCAGTGCTGTTCGGGGACAAGGCGCTTGATAAAACCGATATACTCCTCCAGATTGACGATGGGCCAATCGGTGCCGTACATCAGCTTATCCCACGGGCTGATGGCGGTGATCCATGTCCGAAGCAGTCCGGCGTAGCCCGCCTGCTCCCGGAAATAGGTATCCAGATCCACCCGTCCGTCCAGAATCCCCGACAGGTCGGCGCTGACATTGGGGTTTTTCTCCACCACGGCGGCGGCGCAGTCCAGGAAGGGGTTGCCAAAGTGGCACATGACGAAGCGGGTGTGCTTATGGTCGGCGGCCACCTCGTCCAGCGCAAGGGGATGGCAGTACTTCAGATGGGCCCGGGCGTTGGCGGTCAGTCCCATGTGGACAGCCACCGGTTTGTCATACCGGGCGGCCAGCTCATACACCGGCTCATACATCTCGTCGGACAGCCAGAGCTTGTTATACCCGGGGTAGAGCTTCACCCCGCAGCAGTTGTCCCGCTTCAGATGCTCCTCCACCCGCTCGGGCAGATCGGGGATGGGCTGTTTGCCCCCCTTGAGCAGAAAGCGGTCCAGTCCCACACAGTAGTGGAACAGGTCGGCGGGATAGTCATGATCGTCCGTTTCCAGACTCCGGTTGCCCATCACAACGCCGTGAACCATGTTCAGCCGACCGTACTCTTCCCGCAGATGGGCAATGCTGTTGTGGTGCCCTACTCTCTGAGCAGACTCCTCCGCCCAGTCCTCATCGGTGGGAAACAGGTGCAGATGGGCGTCGATGATCTTCATATCTTACATCTGAGCCAGAAGCTCCTCCAGCTCCTCCTTGCTGTAATGGTAGACGGCGTCGCAGAACTGGCAGGTCAGATCGGCCTCCCCCTGCTCCTCAATGAGGGACTCCATCTCCCCTCTGCCCATGCTGATGAGGGCGCGGGTCACGCGGTCACGGCTGCAGTAGCAGCGGTACTCCACGGGGCGCTTCTCCAGCACCTCCACCTCAAAGTCGGACAGAACGGCGCGGATGATGTCCTCGGCGTCCATACCGCTCTCAAAAGCGGAGCTGACGGCGCCCACGCGGTGGACACCGGCCTCGATCTTCTCAATGATCTCCTCGGTGGCACCGGGCAGCAGCTGAATGATATAGCCGCCGGCGGTGTTGACGGACTGATCCTTCTCCAGCAGCACGCCCAGGGCGCACACGGTGGGGATCTGCTCGCTCTCCACGAAGTACATGGCCAGATCGTCGGCGATCTCGCCGGACCACAGGCCGATGGTGCCCACATAGGGCTCCTTCATGCCGATGTCCTTGATGATGGTGAGGGTACCGGCCTCCACATGCTCGCCGCCCACGGCGGCGCCCACATCCAGCTTGCCCTCGTACTTCTCGATGATGTCCACATTGGGGTTCTGGACATAGCCACGGACATTGCCCTCGTTGTCGGACACAGCCAGAATGGTGCCAAGAGGGCCGCCGCCCTTGATCTGCATGGTGACAGAGCCCTTCTCCGTCTTGAGCATATCGCCCAGCATGGAGGTGCCCATCAGGGCACGACCCAGAGCCGCAGTGGCCATGGGGGGCAGGGTATGGATCTGGCGGGCGCGCTCCACCACATCCCGTCCGGTGACGGCGACGGCCTTGACATAGCCGTCCTTCGTCATGGCTCTAACGATTTCATCTCTCATGGTTTATTCGCTTGCTTCCTTTCGCGCGACGAAGAAGATGCGCTGCTCCCCCTCCCGGGGTGCAGTGTGTCTTCGCTCGCCGTAAACTTTGATATCACGGAACCCGGCCTCCTGAAGGTAGCCCGTCAGCTCCTCCACGGTATAGGCCCGCTCCTCATGCAGTTCCTCGCCCCGCTCCCACAGACCGGACTCCTCATCCAGCTGGAAGATGTCCATAAAGTAGGAACAGATCTGGGTGCGCTTGTTATACTCCGCTCTCCAGACGCAGTAGGCATCCTCCGTCTCGTCGAGGAACACCTGTCCGTCCAGACCGCGCAGCTTCTCCACCGTGTTGACATCGAAAATAAACATTCCCCCGGGCATCATGAACAGATGGACCCGCTGGAATGCTTTTTTCAGCTTGCGCTTATCGGTGACATAGTTGACGCTGTCCAGACAGCAGACACAGGCGTCGATGGTGCCGTACAGATCCAGCTTATCCATATCCTGCCGAAGAAACATAATATCCGCTTCGTTGTCGTACTTCTTTTCAATGGCAACGGAAAGCATTTCATCGGAACCGTCCACGCCGATCACATCATAACCAAGGCGGAAAAGCTCGAGAGAAAGGCTGCCGGTACCGCATGCGAGATCCAGCAGCAGTTCTACAGGACGCTGTACCCATTGTTTGATCAGTTTGTCAAAATACGCTGCACGGGCGGGATAATCCACGTTACCCGTCAAACGATCATAGTACCAGGAGAAAGAGCCGTAACCAGCCATTATTTCTCCAGCCTTTCGAATACGATTTTATAACCGTCGGAACCGTATGCAAGAGAACGGTTGACACGGCTGATGGTGGCAGTGCTTGCGCCGGTCTTTTCCACGATCTCGCTGTAAACTTTATGATCGCTGAGCATCTTTGCAACCTGAATACGCTGAGAAAGAGCTTTCAACTCAGGAATGGTACACAGATCTTCAAAGAAAGCATAGCATTCTTCCATCGTTTCCAGTTTCAGAATTGCAGAAAACAGAAACTCAACGTTCAGTTCCTTCAGTTTGTTGTTCATGACGAGATCCTCCTGTTCGGATGCGAAT
>JAZQVX010000166.1:0-5644 GCA_045632045.1 Lawsonibacter sp. | reverse complement strand
CCCTTCTCTTCCTTCATCTTGTCGATGAGCTCCTCGAAGTACTTCTTACCGACCTCCATAACGACGTCGGAGTACATCTGGATGAAGCGGCGATAGCAGTCATAAGCCCAGCGGGGGTTGCCGGACTTGGTGGCCATGACCTCGACGACCTCCTCGTTCAGACCCAGGTTCAGGATGGTGTCCATCATGCCGGGCATGGAGGCGCGGGAACCGGAGCGGACGGAGACCAGCAGGGGGTTCTCCAGATCGCCGAACTTCTTGCCGGTGATCTCCTCCATCTTGACGATGTACTCCATGATCTGAGCCATGATCTCGTCGTTGATCTTCTCGCCGTCCTCATAGTACTGAGTACAAGCCTCGGTGGTGATGGTGAAACCCTGGGGAACGGGCATGCCCAGACCGGTCATCTCGGCCAGGTTGGCACCCTTACCGCCCAGCAGCTCGCGCATGGAGCCGTTGCCTTCGGAAAACAGGTAGACGTACTTGTTAGCCATTGGATTGTCTCATTCCTTTCTTTTATATGGGATGCAGCCCCACATGGAACATAGCGCCGCACCCGTTTTGATAGTGATTGTTGGTAATTTGCGCAAATAATTATAACCATTTATCGGAAGTAATGCAAGGGCTTTCAGGAAAAAAGCTATTCGAATATGGAAAAACGGACGCGCCTTTTGGCGCGTCCGTTTGGGATGTTTGACAAATGGTGAAGATCAGGCCTGACGCTTCTTCATGAAGAAGAGGAAGCCGACGGTCAGCAGAACGCCGAAGGCCAGACAGATCACAGCGTTCTGCACGAAACCAGCAACGATGTAAGTCACGAAGCTGATGCCGGCCACGGACAGGGAGTAGGGCAGCTGGGTGGACACATGCTGGATATGGTCGCACTGAGCGCCGGCAGAGGCCATGATGGTGGTGTCGGAGATGGGGGAGCAGTGGTCGCCGCACACGGCGCCGGCCAGACAGGCGGACATGCCGATGATCAGCAGCTCGCTGCCCACGGGGAAGATGGCGGCAACGATGGGGATCAGGATGCTGAAGGTACCCCAGGAGGTGCCGGAGGAGAAGGCCAGGATGCAGGCGGCCACGAAGATGACGGCGGGCAGCATGCTGTACAGACCGGAAGCGGCGCCGGTCATCAGACCCTCGAAGAACACATCGGCACCCAGCATGTTGATCATGTTCTTCAGAGCAACGGCCAGAGTCAGGATGGTGATGGCGGGGACCATGGCGATGAAGCCCTTGGGGATGCAGTCCATAGCCTGCTGGAAGGTGATGACGCGGCGGGCGATGAAGTAGGCCATGATGAAGAACAGGGAGATCAGACCGCCCCAGGGCAGGCCGATGAAGGCATCGGTGTTGCCGAAGGCGCCGATGAAGTCACCGGCGTAGTCGGTGCCGCCCCATGCGTCCACACCGAAGAAACCGCCGACATAGACCATGCCGATGACGCAGGTGGCGATCAGGAACAGGACGGGCAGAACCAGGTCGATGACCTTGCCGCGGGGGTTGCTGGCGACATCGTTGGAGTCCTCAATGGCACCCAGATCGCCGTTGAGCTTGGCGTTCATCTCGGCCAGCTTCATGGGGCCGTAATCGAAGTTCATGGAAGCCAGAGTAACAACGAAGACGAAAGTCAGCAGGGAGTAGAAGTTGTAGGGAATGGCGCGCACGAACAGCTCGATGCCGGTGTAGCCCACATCCAGGCCGTCGGTGGCGACGGCCACGGCGGCGGCCCAGGAGGACACGGGAGCGATCATGCAGATGGGAGCGGCGGTGGCGTCGATGATGTAAGCCAGCTTGGGACGGGAGATCTTGTGATTGTCGGTGACAGGCTTCATGACGGAGCCGACGGTCAGGCAGTTGAAGTAGTCGTCGATGAAGATCAGAACGCCCAGAACGAAGGTGGCCAGCATGGCACCGGTCTTGGACTTGATGTTCTTCTCAGCCCAGCGGCCAAAGGCGGCAGAGGCGCCGCTGGCGTTGACCAGAGCGACGATGATGCCCAGCAGGACCAGGAACAGGAAAATACCGGCGTTGCCGGCGATGGAGTCCACCAGACCCGCGTTCAGGACGGCGTCCAGAGTGGCGACGGGGGCGAACTCACACACGAACAGGCCGCCGACGACCACGCCCAGGAACAGAGAGGCGTAAGCCTGCTTGGTGACCAGAGCCAGAACGATGGCGACCAGGGGGGGGACCAGAGCCCAGAAAGAGCCGTACATGCTGGGGCCTTCAGCAGCTTCACCGGCAGCGAAGGCAGGCACGGTCATCAGAGCCAGAACGGCGGCTACCATGAAACCGCGCCAGGAGATGCGATTGTTTCTCATAGTTTGTTGCTTCCTCCTAAAATAAAAATGAAGTCATGATGCAGTCATGACTTCATACGGAATACAGTACTTCGGCCACGACAGCGCTCCACCCTTTCGGGTGACAGTCCGGGGGATATTCTCCCACGGCCCAGGGAAGTACACGCAGGCGTGTGCAGCATCCCTTCGGCGGCGGTCCCTCTCCATCGGAGCGCCCGCCTGGGCTGTTGCTCCGGTGTACGCATGAACGCCGCACCTCTATCTGGTGAAAGATATTCAAGACTCTGTCATCCTAACACGCACACGGATGCGTGTCAAGAGGGTGGTGTACGAAAAGTGGAGATTTTTGGCTTTTTTACACATCCATCATGAAAAAAGTGAAGGTTCCGGTGGCAACCACGGCGCCGGTGTCGTTGGTCAGAGTGACCTGAATGGTGGACAGACTGCGGCCCAGTTTTTTGGGGGTGGCCTCACAGAAGATCTTCTTGCCGGTGGCGGGGCGCAGGAACTCCATGGTGCAGTTGGAGGTGACGCAGTGACCGCCCTTGGAGCAGGCGCAGCAGCCGGCGGCGGTGTCAGCCAGGGTGGTCAGCAGACCGCCGTGGACGATGCCGTGGGGGTTGTAGCTGTTTTCACCGACGGTGAGCTCGCCCCGGACCAGACCGGGCTCAGCGTGGGTGATCATGATGCCGCTCTCATAGGAGAACTGGTGGGGACGGTTGACCTGAGAGGGCACCCGCTCGGAAATGGAAGAAAAAGACATGGAAAAAACTCCTTGTTTTCAGATATTTTAGAGAAGTTTAGCACAAAACAGGGGAGATGACAAGGGGCGGGTGGCAGAAAGAGGTCCTTCGGCATAGGCTGTGCAGAAGGGGGAGTGACTATGCAGGAATATGAACAGCTGGTGCCCGATGCCGAAATGTTTGCCCGGGTATGGAAGCGGGTGATGCCGGACGAGAGCGGCAGTCCCATCGTGGTACATCCGCCCGAAAGGGAACGAAAAGAGCCGAAGCCACCGCATAACCCGCCGCCGCCGGTGAAGGAGGACAGAGAGTGGCTCCGGGAGATGCTGACGGAGATGGACGAGGGCTCCGCCCGGGTGGGGGAGATCCTGCGTCGGGACCCCGGGGCATGGCCTCTGGGGGACAGTATGCGGAAAAGCGCCGCCCAGCTCAGAGCGGCGTGGTTTCTCCTGACGGGGGAGCGGTGGAGAAGCGCGGGGCGCGGACAACCGTCCGGCGGCAGTATGGAAGGGCTGCTCCGGGAGCAGTATTTGCGGGAACTGCGGTTTTCCGAACTGTGCCGTCAGGCGGCGGGACATTTGCGGCACGGAGATTTGGCCGAGATCTTGTCCGAGCAGGAAGCTGCCTCGGGCCGGCGGCGCAGGATGCTGCGGCACATGCTGGCGGGGGGAAGATAAAAAACCGCGGAAGGATGACTCCTTCCGCGGCGGGATGATGAAAAATCAGAATCTGTGGGACCATGCGCTCAGCAGCCATACGGGCAGCAGCCACATCAGCAGGAACAGCAGCAAATTCAGGGGGGACAGGGAGCCGTAGGCGGATACCTGAACCAGATACCCGGTCAGCAGCAGACCCAGCACCGAGGAGACACAGCACAAAACGGCGCCCACCCGGGTGGCACGGCGCAGACGCTTGGCGCAGACCACGGCCTCGGCGAAGGGGTACAGACCCTCGCGGCAGAGGATGGCGCACAGAGTATCACCGTGGGGCTGATCGGGGGCGGACAGTTCCCGGCGGCGCTCCACAGGGGGGAAGTCCATCCGGTCGGCGGCCAGCTTGAAGCGCTGCTGCAGCATGGCGGGGATGAGGTTGAAGTCGCGGGTAGCCAGAACAGGGCCCACGCCCTCACGGATCAGAAAATCCAGCGAGGGGAAAACGGTGTCGGGCAGGAAATAGTTCAGAGCGAAGATACCCGCCAGCTCGCCGTTGATGGCGCAGAACACGGCGTTCTTCACATGCAGACCGTTGGGCAGGGCGATGTCCATCAGGTTCATGAATGCGGCAGAACCCACCAGCACCTGATCGCCCCGGATGGTGGCGGACAGACCGCCGCCCTCATAGCAGCACAGACGCTCGGAGTTGCGCATCAGACCGCCCAGCGTGCGCAGATAGTCGTGGAAGAGCTTGGTCAGACCGCTGCCGGAGTCCCGGATCATGGTGGCGGTGTAGGCCACTACACGCTCCATGGGGAAGTCCCCCAGCACCTTGAAGCCGTTGAGTTCCACATAGCCGGGGGGGAACAGATCGGTGTCGGTGATGAGAACGCGGTCAGCTCTGCGGGAACCCACCACACCGGCCCAGCCTGCCAGCGCCGCGCCGGAGTGAGCCAGTCGGCGGGCCACCAGATGATAGGAGCGGCCGAAGGCGATGGCGGAGCCGAAGGTGCCGCAGGCGGTAAATACCGCGGAAGCGCACCACAAGGCGGCCTCGGGACGGGTCGCGGCGGTATAAAGGGAAAACGCTGTAATAGCAATTAAAATAAAGGGGGAAATGCGGCGGTAGATCCGTTCGGCGCCGTCGGACATCTGGATCTGTTGACCGAAGGCGGCGGCATCGCCGGACCACTTGGAATAGGTGTCGCGGCCGTTCCACTTGCCCTCGTCCAGTGTCACCCGATAGGGGGAGGAGGAGGCAGCGGCGGTGCGGCAGGACAGCCGGTTGGCGCACTGCTTGTGGTGGATACCCAGCAGCAGGAAGTACAGTCCGGTGAGGGCGGCGGCGGTATAGGGCAGACGCTCGCTCTCCGCCAGGGCCAGCATCACACCGTCGGCCAGAGTAAACAAACAGGCGAAAGCGGTCATGGTGTCCATGCCGGGGCGCCCCTTGAACAGGGAGCGGAAACCGGATAACACCGCGTCATAGCCCAGCAGGATGCCCGCGGCCATAGCGCCCGCGGCGAACCAGCTCTGAACCATGGGGTCGCCCAGCGGCGCCACAAACATGTATCCCAGCGCGGGGACGACGAGCTGTACGATGGACAGCAGACTCAGCACCAGCAGGAAGCTCAGACGCAGCCGTGCCGACTTCAGTCCTCTGGAATACTCCCGGGCCAGCTCCTGAGGGGGCGTATCGGGGGGCGGGGGCTCCACCTTTTTTATCTTTTTGTGGCGGGCGGGGGGCTCGGGTTCCTGCTCCACATCGGTGCCGGGGATGAGCTGCTCCAGTCGGCGCACCTCCTCGGGGTCGATGCGCTCGTCCTCCTCGTACATGCGGTCGGCGTAGTCGTCGGCCTTGCGCTCCAGTCCCTTGATAAAAGCGGAGATACCCCCGGAGTCCTCCTCCTCGTCGGCGGGTTCTTCCTCCCCGGCAGCCCCG
>JAZQVX010000165.1:0-1860 GCA_045632045.1 Lawsonibacter sp. | reverse complement strand
TCTGGATACCCCCGGTCACCAGGACTTCTCCGAGGATACCTACCGCACCCTGATGGCCGCCGACTCCGCCGTCATGGTCATCGACGCCGCCAAGGGCGTTGAGGCCCAGACCCGCAAGCTGTTCAAGGTCTGCGCCATGCGGGACATCCCCATCTTCACCTTCATCAACAAGATGGACCGTGAGACCCGGGATCCCTTCGAGCTGTGCGAGGAGCTGGAGAAGGAGCTGGGCATCGACACCTACGCCATGAACTGGCCCATCGGCTGCGGCAAGGAGTTCAAGGGCGTGTATGACCGTCAGGGCAAGAAGATCATTCACTTCACCTCCAACACCAACGCCCGCGCCGCCACCGCCACCGAGGTGGAGCTGGACGATCCCGCTCTGGCCGATCTGATCGGCGCAGCCAAGCGGGACCAGCTGGTGGACGAGATCGAGCTGCTGGACGGCGCTTCCTGTGACTTCGATCTGGACCGTGTCCGTCACGGCAAGCTGTCCCCCGTGTTCTTCGGCTCCGCTCTGACCAACTTCGGCATCGAGCCCTTCCTGGAGCACTTCCTGAAGATGACCACCGCTCCTCTGGCCCGCACCGCCGGCGACGAGGTCATCGACGCCTTTGACGAGAATTTCTCCGCCTTCGTCTTTAAAATTCAGGCCAACATGAACAAGGCCCACCGTGACCGAATCGCCTTCATGCGCGTGGTCTCCGGCCGCTTTGACGCCGAGAAGGAAGTTTTCCACCTGCAGGGCAACAAGAAGCTGCGCCTGTCCCGCCCCCAGCAGCTGATGGCTGCCGAGCGCGAGATCATCGAGGAGGCCTACGCCGGCGATGTCATCGGCGTCTTCGATCCCGGCATCTTCTCCATCGGCGACACCCTGTGCGCCCCCGGCAAGAAGTTCAAGTTCGACCCCATCCCCACCTTCGCCCCCGAGCATTTCATGCGCATCCGCTCCATCGACACCATGAAGCGCAAGCAGTTCCTCAAGGGCGTGGAGCAGATCGCTCAGGAGGGCGCCATCCAGATCTTCAAGACCCCCTACACCGGCATGGAGGAGGTCATCGTGGGCGTGGTCGGTACCCTGCAGTTCGATGTTCTGGAGTACCGCCTGCGCAGCGAGTACAATGTGGAGCTGTATAAAGAGGGTCTGCCCTACGAGTACCTGCGCTGGATCGTCAAGGAGGATGAGGACGCTCAGCCCCTCAAGGAGGACGACCTGCTCCTGCCCAGCGATGTCAAGCTGGTGGAGGACTACAAGGGCAACCAGCTGCTGCTGTTCTCCTCTCCCTGGGCCATCAACTGGGTGGAGGACCGCAACAAGGGTCTGAAGCTGGCCGAGTTCGGCGGTGCCAAGTTCTAAGACATGGCATATCTCATCGGTCAGTTTCTGGGGCTTCTGGTCCCCATCTTCACCATCACCGTCCCCTTCTGGAAAAAGAAGTGGCAGATTTTGGCCTGCGCCATCGTGGTCAACGCCCTGATGGTGGCCAACATGCTGCTCATCGGACAGGTCGGCTCCGCGGTGCTGCTGTGCGCCGTGGCGGTGGTGCAGTCCATCGTCTCCATGGTCCACTACTTCCGGGACACACCCGTGAAGGGCTGGGAGAATGTCCTGTTCTTCGTTCTCTATGTGGGACTTGGCTTTGTGGGCATGTTCACCGCCCCCGGCTTCGTCTTTGGCATCAACAAGCAAAACCTCATCGAGCTGATGCCCATCATCGGCGCGGTTCTGATGATGCTCTCCGTCTTTGCCAAGGGTGAGCAGACCACCAGAAAATTCCTGCTGTCCAACGCGCTGGTCTGGATGGTCTATACCGCCATCGTCGGCTCCACCGTGTTCTTTGCCCAGGTGGGCGCCGTCAT
>JAZQVX010000164.1:0-11468 GCA_045632045.1 Lawsonibacter sp. | reverse complement strand
CAACACCCAGCCACACCACCAGCCAGATCAGCCACATATTGTTGGTGCGCCCGCCGCCGGGGTCAAAACCGTTGGTGTGAAAAACCAGTCCCGCCACGAAGCCCGCCAGATAGCCGTTGGCGGAGATCAGGGGCAGGTGTTGTCCTTTCAGCAAAAAGGAGATGACCAGAACGGCAATTCCCAGTCCCAGCATGAACACAGGCCAGTCCTTCATGCCGTGGAGATCAAAGAACAGATACCGGCACATCAGAAAGTCCACCAGCAGAATGGCGGCGGAAATCAGATGAACGGCGACATTTGTGCTTTTCTTCATGGGGCGCACCTCCTTTGCTCCCCCATTATAACACAGAAACAAAGAAATAAAAATTCCCATTTTCCCCCCGGCGGATTCGGCACATTTTTTATGTCCGGGCGCATATACTGGAGGGTATCTTGCGTTTGAATTAGGAGGAAATTTGATGACAAAAAGAAACAAACTGTGGGAAGCGCTGCCCCCTGTGGATCTGGACGATCTGATCTTTGGGGATGATATCTGGCTGACCAGTGACCGATAAAAAAGGACCGTTCCATTTGGAACGGTCCTTTTGCAGCCTCGCAGAGTTTCGCCGCGGCAGCGGCGAAAGATATTTGAATCGTTTTTTCTGACGACATGCGCGTCAGAAACAACACTTCTCAGTCCGCAAATGTGCGAGCGCAAGCGAGTGCGCTGCAGCGGACTGCAAAACTCAAACGGATAACGAAGTTATTCGTTTGAAGATCAACACATCTTTGCGCCAGCGGGAATCTTATCGTCCAGCATCAGCAGGTTCAGGACTTCCTCGCCCTTCTCCTGATGGGTGGCGGAGATCAGCATACCGCAGGACATCTGGCCCATCATCTTGCGGGGAGGCAGGTTGACGATGGCCATCAGGGTCTTGCCCACCAGATCCTCAGCCTTGTACCACTTGGCAATGCCGGACAGGATCTGACGGTCGGTGCCGGTGCCGTCGTCCAGAGTGAACTTCAGCAGCTTCTCGCTCTTCTTCACATTCTCGCAGGCCTTGACCTTCACGGCGCGGAAATCGCACTTGCAGAAAGTGTCAAAGTCCACAGGCTCCTCCTCGAAGGGCTCAATCTCCAGAGCGGGCAGAGCGGCCTTCTTGGCGGCCTCGGCAATGGCCTCCAGCTCGGCGATAGCCTTGGCGGCGTCAATGCGGGGGAACAGGTTGGCGCCGCGCTGGACGGTGACATCCTTGCACAGAGCACCGTACTGACCGGCGCTCTCCCAGCTGCGGCAGCACTCGCAGGCGCCGACCTGGTTCAGAACCTCCACAGAGGACTGGGGCATGAAGGGAGTCAGCAGGATGGCGGAAACGCGCAGGACCTCCAGCAGGTTGTACATGACGCGGGCCAGACGGGGGCCGTTGGCCTCCATGTCCTTGGCCAGAACCCAGGGAGCGTTCTCGTCGATATACTTGTTGGCGCGGCCGATGACCTTGAAGATCTCAGCCAGAGCGTTCTGGAAGGCAAACTTCTCCATCTGCTCCTCATAGCGGTTGCGCAGGTTGGAGATCAGCTCCACGATCTCGGCGTCCTTCTCGGCGTCCTCCACCTGCTCGGCGGGCAGAGTGCCGTTGAAGTACTTGCCGACCATGGACACGCTGCGGGAGAGCAGGTTGCCCAGATCGTTGGCCAGATCCACATTGATGGTCTGGATCAGGGACTCGTTGGAGAAGTTACCGTCGGAGCCGAAGGGGAAGGTGCGCAGCAGGAAGAAGCGCAGAGCGTCCACGCCAAACTTCTCGGCCAGGACATAGGGATCCACCACATTGCCCTTGGACTTGGACATCTTGCCGCCGTCCAGCAGCAGCCAGCCGTGGCCAAAGACCTTCTTGGGCAGGGGCATCTCCATGCTCATCAGCATGGCAGGCCAGATGATGGAGTGGAAACGGACGATCTCCTTGCCCACGAAGTGCACATCGGCGGGCCAGAAGTCCTTATAATCGTCGTACTTGTCGTTCAGGAAGCCCAGAGCGGTGGTGTAGTTAAACAGAGCATCCACCCAGACATAGACCACATGGCCGGGATCGAAGTCAACGGGCACACCCCAGGTGAAGGAGGTACGGGAGACGCACAGATCCTCCAGACCGGGCTTGATGAAGTTGTTGACCATCTCGTTCACGCGGGAACGGGGCTCCAGGAAATCGGTGTTCTCCAGCAGATCCTGGATCTTCTCGGCGTACTTGGACAGACGGAAGAAGTAGGCCTCCTCCTCGGCGTCCTCCACGGCGCGGCCGCAGTCGGGACACTTGCCGTCCACCAGCTGGGACTCGGTCCAGAAGGACTCGCAGGGCTTGCAGTACTTGCCCTTATAGGCGCCCTTATAGATGTCGCCCTTGTCGTACATCTTCTTGAAAATCTTCTGGATGGCCTCGACATGATAGTCGTCGGTGGTGCGGATGAAGCGGTCGTTGGAGATGTTCATCAGCTTCCACAGGTCCAGCACGCCGCGCTCGCCGTTGACGATGTTGTCCACGAACTGCTGGGGGGTGACGCCGGCCTCCTTGGCCTTGTCCTCGATCTTCTGGCCGTGCTCGTCGGTACCGGTCAGGAAGATGACATTGTGGCCGGTCATGCGCTTATAGCGGGCCATGGCGTCGGTGGCCACGGTGCAGTAGGTGTGACCGATGTGCAGCTTGTCGCTGGGGTAATAGATGGGGGTGGTGATGTAAAAACGCTTATTTTCCATGGGTTTATACCTCCATTAGTGTTCAGAATCAGCAGCGGGAGTGAGCAGCGCAACGCACTGTCCCAGCCCGGACAGGGCGCAGGCGGCGGCCATCGCCATCTGGAAGATGGTCAGACCGTCGGCCATGGCGGTGATCGCAAGGGCAGTGCCCATGAGGGCACAGAACAGGAACCGGCGGGGATGCCGGTGGTTCTGATAAAAGGCGGCCACATCATAGTGGGCCAGCATCAGCAGACCCGCGGCGGCCAGATAGATGCCGTACCGCATGAGAATGGGGTCGGTGGCATGCTCCTGATGGGTGGCGAAGAGCCAGACCAGCATGGCAAAGGGAGGAATGACGGCACACAGACCGGCACCGGGGGTGGTTCCGGGGCGGTAGGCAGCCTTACCCACCATCAGAGTACACACGCCGGAAACAGCACACAGGCCTCCACACAGCAGCAGGGCGGCGGGATAGGATGCCATCATGGCCATCCCGGCTCTGTACTGCTCCATGAGATCCATTCCTTCCATCAGGCCAAATACGCCGGCGCCCATAAAGGCAAAGGCACCCGCAGCCATCATGCACATATACAAAGCATCGGGACAGGCAAGGGGCAGGTTGATCTCCTCCTGCTTCAGCTTCCTCCCGGAGATGAGCAGACCCGCGGCCAGCACCGCCAGCAGTGCCAGCAGGGCATAGGTGGCAGGTGCCCCCTCGATAAACAATTCGGTTTCCCGGTCGTAGGCGCTCAGCCACTGCCACTTACGCAGTCCAAAGCCGATGCCGCCGCCCAGCAAGGCCAGAGCCGGGAACAAAACACGCTTTCCCAGAGTCAGCCCCTCCTTTTCGCAAAACGCGGTGAAAATTTACATTACAGCTTATGATATACCAGTTTCGGGGAAAAAGCAAGACAAAGGCACGGCTGTGCCGTGCCTTTTTGCGCTTATTTCAGCCGTTTGGCGCTGCCGCCGTCCTTCTTCACAAACTGGAAGTACAGGGCGATGGGGATGATTGCCGCACCGATGAGGGCGGTGATGTTGTTGAGTTCGGTACTCAGCACGCCCATCTTCTCCAGCCAGATACAGGCGGCGAGGAACACCACATCGCCCAGCAGCAGATTGCGGGCCACAGGATTCATGCGCCGGCGGGCGCGGTCCTTCTGATCGGCAATGGCCTCGGCATTGGCCCGCTTTTTGGCGGCCATAGCGGAGTTGGAATGGCGCTTTTTGTGTTTGTTGGCCATAAAAATATCTCCTCTTTCTGAATCGTATCGGTATCTCAGGGGGTTCAGCGGCAGATCACGCCGCCGCCCACCACATAGTCTGCGTCATAGAGCACCACCGACTGTCCCGGGGTAATGGCCCGCTGGGGCTGGTCGAAGGTGACACGGATGGTGTCCTCTCCGGTCTGTTCCACGGTGCAGGGCTGCTCGATCATGCGGTAGCGCACCTTGGCTTTGAGCCGCATGGGGGCGCTCATGGCATCGAAGGGGATGAAATTCAGCCGGTTTGCCGTGAAGGTGGTGGAGAAAAGACTCTCGTTGCTGCCCAGCGTCACGGTGTTGGCCCCAGGGTTCAGATCGGTGACATAGAGTCTGCCCTGATTGGAGCTGACCCCCAGTCCCCTGCGCTGACCCATGGTGTAGTTCACAATGCCCTCATGGACCCCCAGCACCTTGCCCTCCGGGTTCAGAAACTCCCCTTTGGGGTACTCCCTGCCCGTATGTCGGCGGATAAAGCCGGCATAGTCCCCATCGGGGACGAAGCAGATGTCCTGGCTGTCGCTCTTCCGGGCGCTGACCAGACGGTGCTCGGCGGCGATGACCCGGATCTCCTCCTTGGACAGACCGCCCAGCGGCAGGATGGTGTGACCCAGCTTATACTGGTTCAGCACCCAGAGGACATAGCTCTGATCCTTCTCGGGGTGGAGGGCCTTCCTTAGCAGGAATCGGCCCTTGTCCTCCTCAATGCGGGCATAGTGGCCGGTGGCCAGCTTGTCCGCCCCCAGCTCTACCGCCTTGTCTAGCAGCGCGCCGAACTTGATGCAGCGGTTGCAGTCCACACAGGGATTGGGGGTACAGCCCTGTTCATAGGCCGCCACGAAGGGATCCATCACATCCCGGCGGAAGCAGGGGGAAAAATCGAAGGCATAGTGGGGAAAACCCAGCTGCTCTGCCACCGCCCGGGCGTCATCCACATCGGTGGAGGGCACCTCCCGGCGGAACATTTCAAGGGTGATGCCCAGTACATCATGTCCCTGCTCCCGCAGCAGCCACGCGGCCACACTGCTGTCCACTCCGCCGCTCATGGCAACGGCAACGCTTGCGCACATATGGTGTATCCCCCTTTCATTCTCCTGCCTCGCCCACAAAATATAGTATCTGTCTGCGTTTTTTCCGAAAAACAGCGCCGAAATATTCTGTGGGTTTCGACGAAATTCTTCTGAAAGTATAGCATATTTTCACCCGCCCCGCAACCGAATCCCCAGAAAAGCGCCCACCTTTCCCTGATTTTCCCCCGAAAATGATGTGTTTATACATTTTGTGTGCCAATACACGCTTTGGCACAAGCGGCCACAATATCTTGTGGCATCTCTTGACGAACAAAACCACCCATGTTACAATCAAACTCCCGAAAGTCGGGAATCTTGCAACTACACCGATCAGAACGCTCGAAATCCAACCCATTTCGAGTTGTTTCTTTGTCTATGACTATATTTGAGTGAAAGGAGTGTACTTGCGGTGATCGTTATTAAGAGAGACGGCAGCGTCGTGGACTACGACCGCAGCAAGATCATTACTGCCATTGAAAAGGCCAACGCCGAGGTGTCTGAGGAGGATCGCCTCCCCCGGGACCGCGTGGAGGCCATTGTTGACCACATCGAGCATGTGATCCGTAAGCGCACCCGCATCCTGGTGGAAGACATTCAGGACATGGTGGAGCAGGGTCTGGTGGCGGAGAACAAGTTCAATCTGTCCAAGACCTATATCATCTATCGCTACAACCGCGCTCTGGTCCGCAAGGCCAACACCACCGACGAGTCCATCCTCTCCCTGCTGAGAAACGAGAATCAGGAGCTGGCCGAGGAGAACTCCAACAAGAACACCATGATCGCCGCCACCCAGCGCGACTATATCGCCGGTGAGGTGAGCCGCGATCTGCGCCGCCGCATCCTGCTGCCCGAGTTTGTATCCAAGGCTCACGATGAGGGCGCCATCCACTTCCATGACGCCGACTACTTCATCCAGCCCATCTTCAACTGCTGCCTGATCAACATCGGCGACATGCTGGACAACGGCACCGTCATGAACGGCAAGCTCATCGAGTCCCCCCGCTCCTTCCAGGTCGCCTGTACCGTCATGACCCAGATCATCGCCTGCGTGGCCTCCAACCAGTACGGCGGCCAGTCCGTGGATCTGTGCCATCTGGGCAAGTATCTGCGCCGCAGCCGCGAGAAGTTCCGCGCCCAGATTGAGGCCGACTGCGCCGGTACCGTGGACGAGGCCATTGTGGAGAAGCTGGTGGACGACCGCCTGCGGGACGAGCTGCGCTCCGGTGTCCAGACCATCCAGTATCAGATCAACACCCTCATGACCACCAACGGTCAGTCCCCCTTCGTCACCCTCTTCCTGAACATCCCCGAGGGTCACGAGTACGAGCGCGAGATCTCCATGATCGTGGAGGAAGTCCTGACCCAGCGTCTGCAGGGCATCAAGAACGAGAAGGGCGTCTATGTCACCCCCGCCTTCCCCAAACTGGTCTATGTGCTGGACGAGCATAACTGCCTGAAGGGCGGCAAGTACGACTACATCACCGAGCTGGCCGTCAAGTGCTCCGCCAAGCGCATGTACCCCGACTATATCTCCGCCAAGAAGATGAAGGAGAATTACGAGGGCAATGTCTTCTCCCCCATGGGCTGCCGCTCCTTCCTCTCCCCCTGGAAGGACGAGAACGGCTGCTATAAGTTCGAGGGCCGCTTCAACCAGGGCGTCGTCTCTCTGAACCTGCCCCAGATCGGTCTGATCGTCAAGGGCGACGAGGAGAAGTTCTGGGAGCTGCTGGAGGAGCGTCTGGAGCTGTGTTTCAAGGCCATCATGTGCCGCCACGACGCGCTGAAGAATGTCAAGTCCGACTCCTCCCCCATCCACTGGCAGTACGGCGCCATCGCCCGCCTGCCCAAGGGCGCTCCCATCGAGCCCCTGCTGTACGGCGGCTATTCCTCCATCTCTCTGGGCTACATCGGCCTGTATGAGCTGACCAAGATCGTCAAGGGCGTTTCCCACACCCAGAAAGAGGGTCTGGAGTTCGCCATGAAGGTCATGAAGCGGCTGAAGAAGGCCTGCGACGACTGGAAGGCCCAGACCAACATCGGCTTCGCCCTCTACGGCACCCCCGCCGAGTCCCTGTGCTATCGCTTTGCCCGCATCGACAAGGCCCGCTTCGGCACCGTGGAGGATGTCACCGACAAGGGTTACTACACCAACTCCTACCATGTGGATGTGCGCGAGAATATCGACGCCTTCTCCAAGTTCACCTTCGAGTCCCAGTTCCAGAAGATCTCCACCGGCGGCTGCATCTCCTATGTGGAGATTCCCAACATGCGCCACAATCTGGAGGCTCTGAAGGATGTGGTTCGTTACATCTACGACAACATCCAGTACGCTGAGTTCAACACCAAGAGTGACTACTGCCAGTGCTGCGGCTTCGACGGCGAGATCATCGTCAACGACGACAACCAGTGGGAGTGCCCCGCCTGCCACAACAAAGATCGCGCCAAGATGAATGTCACCCGCCGTACCTGCGGTTATCTGGGCGAGAACTACTGGAATGTGGGCAAGACCAAGGAGATCAAGTCCCGCGTCCTGCACCTGTAATACAAACCAAAACCCCGGAAGCTGAGCTTCCGGGGTTTTTTCTTTATGCCTGATACAGGGGATCGTCCATACATTCCTTCGCCAGTGCCACGCTCTTCACAAGCTGCTCATCCCGCTTGCGCAGGGTATCGGCATAGGAGCGGTGGCTGTAATCGTAGAAGCCGCTGCCGCTCTTGACGCCAAACTCCCCCCGCTCCACATGACCAAAGATGGGGTTGTCCTCCCCCGGAGCAGCGGCAGGAACAAAGCTCTTGTTGCGCAGACCGTTGGCCACGGTGTCCAGACCACTGAAGTCCATCCGCTCCACCAGACCCAGCAGCACACCCCGGGGCATCAGACTGGTCTTGACCGCCAGATCAATGTCCTCCCCGGTGCAGTAGCCATTCTCCATCAGGAACAGGACCTCCCGGGTCATGGCGCTCTGGAGGCGGTTTATGATGAAACCGGGGACATAGCGCTCCATGCAGATGGGGGTCTTGCCGCAGGCCCGGTGGAATTCCATGACCTCTTTCACCACCTCTTCGGAGGTGCCTTCCCCCTTCACCACCTCCACAAGGGGCAGGATATGGGCAGGGGCAAACCAGTGGGCAATGATGGTATGGGAGGCGCGATGGGGCGGGATCAGCTTAAAAATATCCATGTAGGAGGTATTGCTGGCGAGAATGACATCCTCCCCCAGCAGGGCATCCAGTTGGGTGTAGAGGGCGGTCTTCGCATCGGCCCGCTCGGCGATGGTCTCCACCACATACCACGCTTTTCCCACCGCAGTGGCCACATCGGTGGTATAACCCACCAGCCCCGGGGCGGCGGCGGCCATTTCGGGCGTTACAGCCCCTGTTTCCCCCAGCAGGGCGCAGGCGTTTTCAATGGTTTTTCTTGCCCGCTCCAAAGTTTCTTCGGTGCGGGAATAGAGCATGACCTCACTGCCGTATAGGGCGTACTGGGCCGCCATGCCCGCACCCATGGTTCCGGCGCCGAGAACGGCTACGGTTTTTCCTGCTTTCATGGTTTCCCCTCCCTTTTTCTTTGATTATATCACAAAGAGTGTTATCTGTATCACATCTTTTTCCACAAAAGCATGGTATGATGGGAAAAACGAGGTGAATTTCATGCCCTACTTTCCCATGTTCATTGATCTGACCGGACAACCCTGCCTCATCGTGGGCGGAGGGTTTATCGCCGCCCGGAAGGCGGAGAAACTGCGGCCCTACTCCCCCGATCTTCGGGTCGTATCCCCGGAATTTGTACCGGGGTTTGAGGGCTGCACCCTCCTGAGCCGCCCCTATATCCCCGGTGACGAGGACGGTATGGCTCTGGTCATCGCCGCCACCGGCGATCCCGATCTGAATCACGCCATCAGCGCCGCCTGCCGCGAGAAGCGCATCCCCGTCAATGTGGTGGACGACAAAGAATACTGCTCCTTCCTCTTCCCCTGTCTGGTACAGGATGGCGCGCTGTCCGTGGGCATCTCCACCGGAGGAGCCAGCCCCACGGCGGCAGTCTGGCTGAAAAACCGGATTACCGATCTCATTCCCGCCGGTTTCGACGAAATTCTCGCCTTTCTGGAGGCGCTTCGCCCCCGAATCAAAGATCGTTTCCCCGACGAGCAGGCGCGCAGTGCCCGCTTCGCCGCCCTGTTTCAGGCCTGTATCCAGGTGGGACGCCCTCTGACTGAGATGGAATTGGAGGAGATATTATGAATGGTCGCGTCTATCTGGTGGGCGCGGGCTGCGGCAGCGCCGATCTCATCACCCTCCGGGGAAAAACCTGTCTGGAGCGCTGTGACGCGGTGGTCTATGACGACCTCATTGATCCCGCCCTGCTGAACCTTGCACCCGATCATGCCCAGCGCATCTACATGGGCAAGCGGAGCGGAAAGCACAGCGCCCCTCAAGCCGAAATCAGCGCAAAGCTGGTGGAATTGGCCGCTCAGGGCAAGGTTGTGGTACGCCTGAAGGGGGGCGATCCCTTTGTATTCGGCCGGGGCGGCGAGGAACTTCTGGCCCTGAAACAGGCGGGCATCCCCTTTGACACGGTGCCCGGCATCTCCTCCTCCATTGCCATTCCCGCCTGGGCGGGGATCCCCGTGACCCATCGGGGACTGAGCCGCAGTTTCCATGTCATCACCGGGCACACCGCCGACACCGAGGACTCTCTCCCCGCCGATCTTCCCCATCTGGCCAGATGCGGCGGCACCCTGATTTTCCTCATGGGACTGAGCCGTCTTTCCACCATCGCGGCAAAACTTGTGGAATACGGCCGTAGTCCGGACACCCCCGCCGCCGTCATCTCCGGGGGAAACTCCCCCAATCCCGCCACAGTGCGGGGAAATTTGGCAAACATCGCCGAACAGGCCGCCGGTGTCCTCCCCCCTGCCGTCATCGTGGTGGGGGATGTGGCCGCGCTGGATCTCAGCGCCACCATCCCCGCCCCTTTGTCCGGGGTTCGGGTGGGACTGACTGGAACTGCTTCGGTCACTGAGCGATTAGGCACACAGCTTCGCACCTTGGGCGCCGCGACCAACATCGTACAGCAGTCAATGGTAGTCCCCTGCGTCCCTGCCCCCGAATTGCAAGAACTGTGCTCCCCCGTACCCAAGTGGGTGGTACTCACCAGCCCTAATGGTGTGGAAGTTCTTTTCCGACAGCTGTCTGCCCTGTCCATTGATCTTCGAAAACTCCACGCCTGCCGTTTTGCCGTCATCGGCTCTTCCACAGGCAGGGCTCTTACCCACCGGGGCATTATCCCCGATCTGTGTCCCGCCGAACACAACAGCGCCGCATTGGCGCAGGCCCTCATTGCCGCCGCGTGTCCCACGGAGGAAATTTTCCTCCTGCGCAGTGCCAAGGGTGCCCCCATTCTGGCGGATCTGCCCCGGCGCGCCGGGTTCACCCTGCGTGATATTTCCCTCTACAACACGGTTTTCTCTCCCCTCTCCCCCCTGACGGACACGCCCCCGGACTATCTTGTCTTTTCCAGCGGCGCGGGAGTAGATGCCTATTTTAGCGGCGGCACACTGTGCGATGCCACTCTTCCTGTCTGCATCGGCTCCGTCACCGCCAAACGGCTGGCCGCTTACACAAACAAAGAGCCCCTGATCCCCACCGAAACCAGTGTGGATGGGCTCGTAAATGCCATTTTGCGCCATCATCAGCAATAAAAAAGCCCGGAGCCATCGCTCCGGGTTCTTTCATACTTCAATATCGGTGGATTCCCGCTTCTGCTTCATCATACGCTCCACGATCCGCTCGTAGCCGCCCTCACCATACTGCAAAACGGTGTTGATGCGGGTGATGGTGGCGCTGCTGACAGGGATCTGCTCCTGGATCATGCCGTAGGTGGCTCCGTTGAGCAGCAGCTTGGCGACCCGAAGACGCCGGGCAAAGGAGACCATCTCTTGATCGGTGAACATGTCCGAAAACAGGTTATAGCAGTCATCCAGATTTTCCATTGCCAAAAAAGCCTGAAACAAGGCATCCATTTCCTCGTTGCGGCCTTCCTTCAATTCAGACATGTGGGGTTCCTCCTCCTGCAACTACAGTGCATCATCGAATCAGCATGACATCATTATAATCGAAAAATTTATTTTTGCAAGAGAAAAAGCGGGACGCCGAAAGGCGTCCCGCTTTGGGATTTTGGGAGTGTTTTCCCAGCTTACAGCATGGTGACGACTTCAGCGTAGATCTTGTCAGCCAGAGGCAGAGCCTTGGCCAGCAGAGCCTCGCCCTTCACGCGGTAATCCCCAGCCAGCTCCTTGTTCTTCAGGGAGCCGATGTTGATCAGCACATTCAGCCAGGCGCCCTGGATGGCAGCGCGCAGGGACAGCGCGGAAACGCCCAGGTCGGAAGCGGCGGAGTCGTTGGACTTGCCCAGAATGGAATCGG
>JAZQVX010000163.1:0-7024 GCA_045632045.1 Lawsonibacter sp. | reverse complement strand
CCCTTCTATGCCGTGGACTTTACCCTCCAGAAACCGAAGGGGGAGGACGGCACCCGGGAGGACATCAGCCTCTGGCTGCTGGACTTCCCGGCAGACCGGATCGGCGGCGCCGACTTTGAACAGAGGGTCAAAGTGTGGCATGAGCGCACCATGGAATATTTCGGAGAAGAAAACCACCTCAAATGACAAAAAACAGCGGCTGCATCTGCAGCCGCTGTTTTTTTATCGAAACATAAAATACCAGCACAGGAAGGCGACACCGGCCAATTCCAAAATGAGGATGGCGGGGAAGCCGAAGCGGAAATACCAGTGCTTGGTCTTGTGGCGGAAAGTTTTCATGCCGAGGATACCGCCCACACCTCCGCCAAGCAGGACAGGGAGGAACAGGGTTTTCTCCTTGATACGCCATGCGTCCTTTTTGGCGCGGCGCTTGTCGATCCCCATGAGGGCAAAGGCCCACAGATTGACGATGAGCAGGTAGATGCCAAGGGCATAAAACAGATATTCTTTCATGTGGATGCTCCCTTAGCGCCGCCCGCTCATGGACAGCCCCAGCACCGCGCCGCAGGCACCGCCCACGATGTGGGTCAGCTGGGACACGGAGTCCCGGACGGTGATAGCGTCCCACAGCTCGCCGCCCAGATAGAGAACGACCACCAGAATGAGGGTCAGGGGGATGGAGTTGTTCTTCATGCCGGACAGGGAGGACAGCACGATCATCATAAACACGATGCCGCTGGCACCCAGCAGGGCAGTGGCGGGGAAAAAGAAGACCTGTACCAGTCCCGACACCAGTGCGGTGACGAAAATGCAGAACAGCAGCTTCCTGGAGCCGTACTTGTCCTCCAGGGTGGTGCCGATGACCAGCATGAGCATGATGTTGCTGATGTAGTGGTTATAGCCGGAGTGCCCCAGCACATGCCCCACCAGCCGCACATAGGTCAGAGGGTCGGAGAAGGAGGAGCGGTAGACGCAGAAATACTTCGTTGTGGTGACACCGCCGGTGAGGAAGTCCAGCCCCAGCACGATAAGAGAGAGCAGGGCGAAGGACAGTACCACAGGGGCGTTGTAGTGGATGACCAGCTGGCGTTTTTTCATGGCGTCAGTGGTTCAGAATGCGCACGCGGATCATGCCGGGGATGGAGCGCAGATCCTCCGCGGCCTCGTCGTTGATGCGGGAGTTGATGTCCACCATGGTATAGGCGAAGTCCTTCTTGGACTTGTTGGTCATGTTCTCGACATTGATGCCGTCGTCGGACAGGGTGGTCATGATCTGGGTCAGCATACCGGGAACATTGCGGTGGATCAGACACAGACGGCAGATGCCGCTCCACTCCTGCTCCACATTGGGCATGTTCACGGAATTGACGATGTTGCCGTTGACCAGATAGTCCTGCAGCTGGCGGGCGGCCATGACGGCACAGTTCTCCTCGCTCTCGGGGGTGGAGGCGCCCAGATGGGGCAGAGCGATGACATTCCTGGCCATGGCAATCTTGTGGTTGGGGAAGTCGGTGACATAGCGGGCCACGCGGCCGGACTCCAGAGCGGCGATCATATCGTCATCGTCCACCAGACCGCCGCGGGCCAGATTGATGATGCGCACCTGACCCTTCATCTTGGAGATGGCCTCGGCGTTGATGGTACCCTTGGTGTTGCTGTTGAAGGGGACATGGATGGTGATGTAGTCAGCGGTGCGGTAGAGCTCGTTGATGTCCTTGACCACATGGACATGGCGGTCCAGACGCAGCGCGGCGTCCACGGACAGGAAGGGGTCGTAGCCATAGACATCCATGCCCAGCTCCAGGGCGGTGTTGCACACCAGAGCGCCGATGGCACCCAGACCGATCACGCCGATGGTCTTGCGGAACAGCTCGGGACCGGCGAAGGCGGACTTGCCCTTCTCCACGGCAGTCTCCAGATCACAGCCGGGCTCCCATGCCTTCTCCTGCACCCAGTTGGCGCCGCCGATGATGTCGCGGGAGGCCACCAGCAGAGCGCACAGCACCAGCTCCTTGACGGCGTTGGCGTTGGCGCCGGGGGTGTTGAACACCACGATGCCGTTTTCGCTGCAGCGGTCAATGGGGATGTTGTTGGTGCCGGCACCGGCGCGGGCGATGGCACGCAGGGCGTCGGGGAACTCATAGCCGTGCATATCGGCGGAACGGACGAGGATACCGTCCTCGTTTTCCACCTCGTTATCCACCATGAAGCGGCTCTTGTCCAGCTGGGACAGGCCCACGGAGGAGATCTTGTTCAGAGTTTTGATGCGGTACATATCGGAAACCTTCTTTTAAGCGTTGTTTTTGTCGAAAGCGCGGATGAAATCACACAGCTTCTCCACACCCTCCACGGGCATGGCGTTATAGATGGAGGCGCGCATACCGCCGGTGACGCGGTGACCCTTCAGGTTTACTAAGCCGGCCTCGGTGGCCTCCTGAATGAACTTGGCGTCCAGCTCGGCGCTGGTGGTGCGGAAGGCCACATTCATGCCGGAGCGGGAGCCCACCTGCGCGGGACAGGAGAACAGCGTGGAATTGTCGATGGTGTCGTACAGCATGCCGGCTCTCAGCTTCTTGAGCTTCTCCATCCCCTCGACACCGCCGTTTTCCTCCACCCAGTCCAGAGTCAGACCCAGCATGTAGATGGCCCAGCAGGGGGGAGTGTTATACATGGAGTCCTTTTCGATCATGGTCTGATAGTCCATCATGACGGGGGTGAAGGGCATGGCGTTGCCGGCCAGATCCTCCCGAATGATGACCACGGTCAGACCGGCGGGAGCCATATTCTTCTGGGCACCGGCGTAGATGATGCCGTACTTGGACACATCCACGGGGCAGGAGAGGATGTTGGAGGACATATCGCACACCAGAGGCACATCGCCGGTTTCGGGGACATAGCCCCACTCGGTGCCGTAGATGGTGTTGTTGGCGCAGTAGTAGAAGTAGCTGGCGTCAGGGGAGAGCTTCAGCTGCTCCTGAGTGGGGATGAAGGTGTGGCCAGCCTCGGCGGAGGAGGCGGCGATGCGAACCTCACCGTACTTTTTGGCCTCCTTGGCGGCCAGATTGGAGAAGTTGCCGGTAACGGCATAGTCGGCCACGCCGGTCTTGCCCATGAGATTCAGGGGAATCATGGAGAACTGGCCGGTGGCGCCGGTCTGCAGGAACAGAGGCTTATAGCCGGCGGGCACATTCAGCAGTCGGCACAGCTTTTCCTTGGTATCCTGATGGATCTTATCGAACACCTTTGAACGATGGCTCATCTCCATCACGGACATACCTGAACCCTGATAGTTCAGCATCTCGGCTGCGGCGCGCTCCAGAGCGGGAACGGGCAGCATGGAAGGACCGGCGGAGAAGTTAAAAACACGGTTGTCGCTCATGGTGGGAAACCCCTTTCAAAAGGTGATCTAGGTGATATAAAAATGCCCCGTCCCTGCCGGAACGGGGTTGTTGGATATTATAATGGAAAAAGTTTGGGAATGTCAATGGGATGGGTGTAGAAATGGGACGAAAAAACTGGCGGAAGTTGACTTCTTTTTCAGTGGAAAGAGATAAAGAATCAGGAGAGGGCCAGGGGCAGCAGGAGCAGAAGCCCAAACCCCGGCGCACCCAGCACCCCCAGCACCAGCGCGTTGAGCAGATTGGCCCCGGGCACAAAGCCGGACAGGATGCCGCTGTGTCCCAGCAGGGAGAGAAAACCCAGCGCAAGGGTGGAGCGCCCCAACAGTCGAAACAGTGTCATGGGGCGCGCTCCAGATCCTTGAACCGGCGCAGCAGATAGTTGTACCGGGCGTGCAGGGCGTTGATCTCATAGACATAGGACTCGATGAGATCGCTGTCGCTGGTGGTGTTGAAGCCGCCGTAAGCCTGATTGATGAGGGTCCGGGTCCGGGACAGGGAGTTCAACAGTTCCTGTTTCTCTGTCTGCAGAGTAAGATCACGGGTGACGGTGCGCATGGCAGCACCCTCCTTTCCAAAACTTGATGGGGTACCAGTTTATGGTTAGTCTGGACAGGTATGACTGCCTTTAAACGGAAAAACGCCCGCCGGAAAGGCGGGCATTTCTGTGTTAATCCTTGGAGGGGATGGAGGCGGCGATCCTTGCGGTGAACTGAACCACGGACATGGTCTGCAGCACCACATGGCCGGGGCCGGTGACCACGGTGTGGAAAAGACCCTCGCCGCCGAACAGCGCGTTTTTGACCCCACGGACGGCGCGGATGTCCATGTCGCAGGAGGGATCCAGACAGGCCAGATAACCGGTGTCCACGATGAGCTGCTCGCCGGGGAGCAGGTCGTGATCCACAGCCTGACCGTCGATCTCGATGAAGGCCAGACCACGGCCGGACAGACGCTGCATGATGAAGCCCTCGCCGCCGAAGAAGCCCACTCTGGCCTTCTGCTGGAAGACCACGGAAACATCCACGCCGGAGGTGGCGGCCAGGAAGGCGGATTTCTGGATGATGAGGGGCTTGTCGGGGGTGATCTCCACGGCGCGGATGGTGCCGGGGAAGGAGGCGGAGAAGGTGATGGAGCCGGGACCGGCCACGGGGGTGTAGGTGTTCAGAAAGACGCTCTCGCCGGAGAACAGGCGGCCGAAGGCCTTGCCGAAGCCGCCTGCGGCGGTCTGCATGTCCATGTTGGGGCTCATCCATGCCATGGCGCCGCTCTGGGTGATCGTGGACTCGCCGGGGGAGAGTTCACAGGTGACGGCAGGGGTGGAACTGTCGAGAATTTTATAGTTCATATGTAACCTCCTCAGTCTTTGGGTTCATAGGGCAGGCCGGCGAGATAGCGCCGGGCCAGATCGAAGGCGTTGCTGGCGGTCTGGGTGCGCAGACGCTCCCGCATGGGGCGGTTGGGCAACTTCAGGGGACGGACATAGGTGCCTTCGGGGGTAGCGATGGCCACGAACATGGTGCCCACCTCGTTGCCACGGTCGTCCTTGTTGGGGCCTGCCACGCCGGTGGAGGACAGGGCGATGTCACAGCCCAGCACCCGGCGGGCACCCTCTGCCATGGCGGCGGCCACGGGGGCGCTGACGGCGCCGTGCTCTTCCAGCATTTCGGCGGGGACACCGAGGACATTGTGCTTGACGGAGTTGGTGTAGGAAACGATGCCGCCGTTGAAGACGGCGGAAACACCGGACAGGGCGGTGAGGCGCTTGGCCATCAGACCGCCGGTGCAGCTCTCGGCCACGCCGATGGTCATGTTTTTCTCTTTCAGCAGAGAGAACACAACTTCCTCCAGCGAGGAGACATCCACACCGTAGATCTTGTCACCGAACATCTCCTTCAGCTGCTCCACGGTGGGGGCGAGGAGCTTCTGGGCCTGTTCCTCGTCAGCGGCCTTGGCGGTGACGCGCAGTTCACATTCGCCCTCCTTGGCATAGGGGGCCAGGGTGGGATTGGTCATGGCGTTCATCTGCTCTCTCAGACGGGCCTCCATCAAAGACTCGCCGATGCCGAAAAACTTCAGGGTGTGAGAGGCGATGACGCCCTCGGACAGCTTCAGCAGATAGGGCACAGCCCGGTAGCGGAACATGGGGGTGCACTCGCTGGGGGGGCCGGGGAGCATGATGACATGGGTGCCGTCGGATTCGAAAGCACAGCCGGGGGCGGTGCCCCAGTCGTTTTCCAGAATGGTGCAGTTCTCGGGCAGCATGGCCTGCTGCAGGTTGTTTTCGGTGAAGGGGCGGCCGATGCGCTCGAAATGGGCCCGGATACGCTGGGCGGAGGGCTCGTGGAAAACCAGCTTGCGGCCAAAGGCCTCGGCCAGAATATTCTTGGTCAGATCGTCGCAGGTGGGGCCCAGACCGCCGGTGGTGATGATGATGTCGGCGCGGCTCTTGGCGATCTCCACCGCCTGACGGGCTCGGTTGGGATTGTCACCCACTACGGTGTGGTAATAGACATTCAGACCCAGCTCGCTCAGACCCTGAGAGAGCATCTGTGCGTCGGCGTTGACGATGTTGCCCAGAAGCAGCTCAGTGCCGACGGAGAGGATTTCTACGGTATGAGACATGGTGTTCACCTCAGTTGTTGTTGGGCAGGGCGGGGACGATGACCTGCGCGGGAGTTTCGGGAGTCACTTCAAAGCTGCTGCCGCTGAGGACCTTGACGGTGCCGGAGCAAAGAGCCAGAAAATCGTCCACAGGGGTCAGCACATCATAGCCGAAGCCCTCGCCCTTATAGTGCATGGGCACCACGATGCGGGGGGCGAGCTGAGAGACGATTTCTGCGGCCTGCTTGGCGTCGATGGTATAAAATCCGCCCACGGGGACAAAGAGAATATCGGGGGTGCCGATGGCGGCAATCTGCGCCTCATTCAGCTCACAGCCCAGATCGCCCAGATGGACACAGCGCATCCCCTCGGCGGTGAAGATGTGGATGAGGTTGTTGCCCCGCTTGGTACCCTGAGCCTCGTCGTGGAAGGAGGGGACGGTTTCCACCCCGACGCTGTGGGCCTTGCCGGAGAGGACGACCACCTCGGCACAGCCGTGGTCGTTGTGGCCGTGGCTGCAGTAGACACCGTCGGCCTCGGGGCGGATGGTGCCGCAGCCGGGGACATAGTTGTCGGCAAAGGGGTCGACGACCACGGTGCCCTGTGCGGTTTGGAGAGTAAAGCAGGAATGACCGTTCCAGATAATTTTCATAAACAAATCCGCTCCTTAGAGTAAAAAAATAAAAGTGAAATAGGGGAATGACTGTGAAAAAATTAACGGACAGAAGTGCCTTTTTTGAAATTATACCACAACCTTTTGTACTTGAGGAGAGAAAAGTGTGGTTTTTCCTCAAAAGATTCGGTCAAAATGACGGGGGCGGAGAACTGAAAAGAGGCTGAGGGTAAAAAATTTATAAAAAAGACAAGTTTCCGCCATTTTGTAGTTGAAATTCTTTCTGTTTTGGAATACAATGTACCTCGCATGAAAATGTATTGTCGAGGAGTGCGGTGAAGTGCTGAATATTGTTCTTGTGGAACCGGAGATCCCGATGAACACCGGAAATATTGCACGAACCTGTGCC
>JAZQVX010000162.1:0-7730 GCA_045632045.1 Lawsonibacter sp. | reverse complement strand
TCGTGCGGGCGCACACTGTGCGCCCCTACACACGATATTCCATCCTTCAGTTTAAAATCAAATCAGAGCCTGTGCAAAATCAGCGGCGTCGAAGGGTTTGAGATCCTCCATGCCCTCGCCCACACCGGCGTACTTCACGGGCACGCCCAGTTCCTTGGCAATGGCAATGGCGATACCGCCCTTGGCGGTGCCGTCCAGCTTGGTCAGGACGATGCCGGTAATGCCGGCGGCCTCCTTGAACTGCTTGGCCTGAATGAGGCCGTTCTGACCGGTGGTGGCGTCCAGCACCAGCAGAGTTTCACGGCTGCAGCCGGGCAGTTCCCGGTCGATGACGCGGGAAATTTTGTTCAGCTCGTTCATCAGATTCTGCTTGTTGTGCAGACGGCCGGCGGTGTCCACCAGCACCACATCGCTCTTGCGGGCCTTGGCGGCAGAGCAGGCATCGAAGACCACGGCGGCAGGGTCGGCACCCTCGTGCTGCTTGATGATCTCCACACCGGCACGGTCGGACCAGATGGTCAGCTGATCGGCGGCGGCGGCGCGGAAGGTATCGGCGGCGGCGAAGATGACCTTCTTACCACTGCGGCGCAGCTGATAGCCGATCTTGCCGATGGTGGTGGTCTTACCCACGCCGTTGACACCGATGAACAGGACGACGGCGGGCTTGCTGGTCACATCCAGATCGGGCTGACCCACGGTCATGGCCTCGGTGATGATGCGCACCATGCACTCCCGGGCGCCCTCCATGGTCTTGATGCGCTCATCGCGCACCCGGCGGCGCAGCTCCTCCACCAGCTCGAGGGTCACATCCATGCCGGTGTCGGCCAGGATGAGGGACTCCTCCAGCTCGTCGTAGAAGTCGTCGGTCAGTTCGCTGCCGAAGCTGCCGAAAATATTGATTTTTTTCAGTTTATCAAAGAAACCCATGGGTTTACTTCCTTCTTTCTCTTAGAATCGGCCGATGTAGACTTCCTCGGGGGAGTATAGCTTGCCGTCCTTGGCAACCAGCTTCTCCACGCTCTTCTCACGGCCGTCCAGGATGACGGACACGCGGATGCCGCGCCATGCGCTGGAATTGGTCTTGATGGCGAACAGCTGCTCCTCGGGGACGATCTGCTCGCTGTCCTCGGCGGTGCGGGCCCGGACGACCAGAGTCACCTCGCCGCTGAGATCGGCCTCCTCGGTGACGGTCATGTCCTGCAGGCTCAGCACCCGGTCCTGCTCCGGCAGATAGAGGACATAATAGTCCTCCTCCTGCAGATACAGCCAGTAGACCTTGTCCTTCAGCGCACTAAGATCACTCACCAGCGCACGCTCGAAGAACACCTTATCCATCCACAGCCGCACATCGCCGTCGGTGCGCTCACCCTCATCCAGCATACGCATCTGATAGCTGCCCTCGGCGGTCTTTTCCACGGTCATCTCGTCCCAGATCTGGGCCTCCCAGCTGTTAGGCAGGGTGGCCTTCAGAAGGGCGAACAGACCGATGATGCCGATGGTCAGCACAGCCAGCACGGCCAGCCAGAACCCCAGAGATTTTTCTTTTGTTTCCACTTGGTTTTCCACGATGGAACCTCCGTTTGTTATAATAGACGGGTTTTATTGGGAAAAAGTTCCCAATCATTTCAGATTCAGCTCTTTCTCAACATCGTTGAGGTTGATCGTCAGCATTCGGCTTACACCCTGCTCCTTCGTCGAGTCAAAGTCCGCTTCGCTCCAAACGCCCTTCGGGCATTTATCGCTATGCTCCCTTGCCTCTCCTCTCCAAATCAAACCCGCTTCGCTGGGCTTTGATTTGGGCCATGCAGGAGCCCAATCATTTCAGATTCAACTCTTTCTCAACATCGTTGAGGTTAATGGTCAGCATTCGGCTTACACCCTGCTCCTGCATGGTGACACCGTAGAGGACATCGGCCTCTTCCATGGTACCGCGGCGGTGGGTGATGACGATGAACTGAGTCTTTTCGGACATATTACGCATATAGTGGGCAAAGCGCACGACATTGCTGTCGTCCAGTGCTGCCTCGATCTCGTCCATGACGACGAAGGGGGTGGGGCGCACCTTCAGGATGGCAAAATACAGGGCGATGGCCACGAAGGCCTTCTCGCCGCCGGACAGCAGGGTGATGATTTTAAGGGCCTTGCCGGGAGGCTGGACCTTGATTTCAATACCGCAGTTGAGGATGTCGTTGGGATCCTCCAGTTCCAGAGTAGCCTTGCCGCCGCCGAAGAGCTCCACGAAGGTCTTGCCGAAGGCCTCATTGATGACCTTGAACTCCCGGGCAAAGATGGTCTTCATCTCACCGGTGATGGCACCGATGATCTCTTCCAGATCCTTCTTGGCCCGCTCCACATCGTCGCGCTGGTCGGTGAGGTAAGTATAGCGCTCGTTGACCCGCTGATATTCCTCGATGGCTCCCACATTGACGCTGCCAAGGGCGCTGATGCCCTTTTTCAGCTCGGCAATGCGGCGTCCCGCCTTCTGGGGGGACTCGATTTCCACCCGCTGCTGGCGGGCGGCCTCGTGGGAGAGTTCGTAGTTGTCCCACAGCTTGTCCAGCAGCTGCTTCTCCTCCAGTGCGGAGGTACTGCGCTTCTGCTCCAGACGAGCCACTTCGCCGCTGATGCGCATAAGCTCATCGCTGAAGCTCTGGCTGTCCCGGCCGGACTGGATGCGCTTGCCTTCCAGTTCCATCTTCTCCCGGTTCAGTCTGGAAATTTCTTCGTTGGTGGCACGATTTTCCTCCTGCAGAGCGGTCAGTGCCGTCTGCTTGGTGAGGATCTCGGCCTCAAAGCCCGCGTTTCGTGCCTCGTAATCGGCCATCAGAGCCCTGCTCTGATCCCGGTCCCCGGCCATGCTCTGCTTGAGTTCTTCCAGTTCGGACAGGCCGTTTCGGGTAGCGTCCCGCTCGGCCTCCAGACCGGCCCGGTCGGCACCCAACTGTGCCAGCTCGGCGGAAATTCCCTCGGCGCGGCGGCGCAGCTCGTCCTGACCCTGACTCTTGCCCTCGGCCTCGCTGCTGAGTGCGGCAGCCGCACCCTCCAGTTGACCCACCCGCTCCCGGGCCTTGCGGGTATCCGCCTCGATCTGGGCGGAGCGGTTTGCCAGCTGTTCCAGCTCCTCCTCGTGGCTGTCCAGCTGCTCGCCCAGTGCGCTCTCCACACTGCGGCAGTGGGACAGGTGTGCCTGTGCCTTGAGGATCTCGTCCTCCCACATGCGCAGCTGACCCTGAGCGGTTTCCAACTCATAGGAGGCGGCGTTGGCCTCACGCTGGGCCTCGGCGCACTGTCTTGCGGCCTCGGCACACTGCTCCCGGATGGTGACCACCTGTGCACCCAGCCGCTCCAGCTCGTTGGCGCGGCTGAGGATACCGGCACTGCGGTTGGCAGAGCCGCCGGTCATGGAACCGCCGGGGTTGAGCACCTGACCGTCCAGGGTGACGATCCGGAACTTATAGCCGTACTTCCGGGCGGCGGCGATGCCGCTGTCCAGATCTTCCATGACGGCCACCCGCCCCAGCAGGTTGGAAAAAACATTCTTATACTTGGGATCGAAGGAGATCAGCTCATCTCCCACGCCCACAAAGCCCTTGTCCCCCCGGAGGCTGTTGGCTTCCCGCAGTTCCCCGGGCCGGATGGAGCTGATGGGCAGGATGGTAGCGCGGCCGGCATCCCGGCGCTTGAGGTAGCCGATGACGGCCTTGCCGTCCTCCTCGGCGTCCACCACCAGATTCTGCATGGCGCCGCCCAGAGCCGTTTCAATGGCGACAGTGTACTTGTCCGGCACCTTCAGCAGAGAGGCCACGGGGCCGTGGATATGGTGCAGGGTCCCCCGCTGGGCCTCGCTCATGACCATTTTGACCGCCTTGGAGTAGCCCTCGTGCTCCTTTTCCATTTCGGTCAGCATCCGGATGCGGGAGGTGAGGGTATTCTCCTCCACCTGCAGCTTCATCTGGCGCTCTTTGGTCTGTTCCGCCTTCTTGCGGCGGCTGTCCATACGCAGGGCATAGCCCTGAATGACATTCTTGGCGGCGTCCCGCTCCTCTTCGGCCTTGGAGACTGCCTTGCGGGCGGCGCGGGAGTCCTCCTTGGCGGCATCGGCCCGCCCGGTCAGCTCATGGATCTCACGGCGCACCGTTTCGTCCCGGTCCAGCACCTCCTGCGCGGCGCTGGCCAGCGCGGAGAGCAGCATCTTGGCCTCGGCGGCGTTGGCCTTCTCCAGTTCTTCCTGCTGACGCAGCTTCTCCAACTCCTGCGCCAGAGCGCCGGCGGAGCTGGCGGCAGTGCGCGCCTGCTCCTCCTTCTCCTCCAACGCGGCCAGACAGTTCTTCAGCTGTCCCTCGATCTCGTCCAGACGGGCCTTGCGCTGGTCGATCTGGGCGGCAATGGAGTCCTCGCGCCCCTCCTGCTGTTCCAGCTCGGTGCGGATGCGCTGGGCAGACTCCAGATTGTGGGTGATATTGTTCTTCAGAACGGCGATCTCAGACTCCAGCGTGTTGGCTCTGGCCTGACGGCCCTGCATCTCAAAGCGCAGGCGGTCGCACTCCATGTCCTTCTCCTGCATCAGGCGGGAGAATTCCTCGGTGGCGGCATAGGCCTTCTCCTGTCGGATCTTTGCCTCGTTCTGCTGGCGCACCGCCTCCTGAAAATCGGTTTCCAGCTTCACGCTGCCGGCGCGGATGCGCTCCAGCGCGTCCAGCCAGACGGAGATCTCCAGTCCCCGCAGCTCATCTCTGAGCAGGAGGAACTTTTTGGCCTTCTCGCTCTGAAGGCGCAGGGGTTCCACCTGCAGTTCCAGCTCGGCGATCTTGTCGTTGATGCGCACCAGATTTTCGTCGGTGCGGGCCAGCTTGCGCTCGGCCTCCTCCTTCCGGTGGCGGAAGCGGGAGATACCGGCGGCCTCCTCAAAGACCTCTCTTCGGTCGGCGGACTTGACGGACAAAATCTCGTCGATCTTGCCCTGACCGATGATGGAATAACCCTCCCGGCCCATGCCGGTGTCCATAAACAGCTCATTGATGTCCTTGAGTCGGACAGAGCGGCGATTGATATAGTATTCACTTTCACCCGAGCGGTAATACCGGCGGGTGACCATGACCTCCGACTCATCCATGTCGATCAGTCGGGCGGTGTTGTCCAGCACCAGAGAAACTTCGGCATAGCCGGTCTGCTGGCGCTTGGCGGTACCGCCGAAGATGACATCCTCCATCTTGCCGCCGCGCAGAGCGCGGGTGGACTGTTCACCCATGACCCAGCGGATGGCGTCGGAAATATTGGATTTTCCCGAGCCGTTGGGTCCGACGATGGCAGTAATATCCTCACCAAAAGTCAGCACCGTCTTATCGGGGAAGGACTTAAAGCCCTGGATCTCCAATGCTTTTAAATACAAACGACACACCTCGTTCTCCTCCGCCGGACACCCCGACGGACCTGCATAGCGATAGATAATACATTATAACAAAAGTATCTCCAAATTGCAACGGATTTCCCCCTTCGCCACCCGCTTTTTCCGAAGAGAAATCCCCTGTTGTTTCATGCGGAATTGTGTTATAATGCAGTCACAGACTTTGATTTTCCGGAGGTGCCCCATGAAAGAAGAATTCAAGCTGGTCACGCTGTCCCACGACGGCCCCGGCCGCGATCTGAGTTTCCTCAGTCCCAAACGCGCTGACGAGATCCGCTCCTTCCATAAAAGCTTCCCCATGTACGCCCCCACTCCCCTCGCCCATCTGAAAAATACCGCCGAGATCCTCGGTCTGGGGGACATCTATGTGAAGGATGAGTCCTATCGCTTCGGACTCAACGCCTTCAAAGTGCTGGGCGGCAGCTTCGCCATCGGCAATTTCATGGCGGGCAAGCTGGGACTGGACATCTCCGAGGTAGGCTATGACCTGCTCATCTCCCCCGAAGCCAGAGAAAAACTGGGGGAGCTGACCTTCATCACCGCCACCGACGGCAACCACGGCCGGGGCGTGGCATGGACCGCCAACCGCTTCGGACAGAAGTCGGTGGTCTATATGCCCAAGGGCTCCGCCCCCGAGCGCCTTGCCAACATCCGCGCCGAAAATTCCGACGCCTCCATCACCGAGTTCAACTACGACGACTGCGTCCGTCTGGCCTCCGCCCACGCAGAGGAGAAGGGCTGGGTTCTGGTGCAGGACACCGCCTGGGAGGGCTATACCGACATCCCCACCTGGATCATGCAGGGCTACGGCACCATGGGTCTGGAGGCCCATGAACAGCTGCCCGAAAAGCCCACCCACATCTTCCTGCAGGCGGGCGTGGGCTCCATGGCCGCCGCCATTGCCGGACTCTTCTCCGCCACCCACGGAGAGGATCGCCCCATCATCACCATCGTGGAGCCCAATAAGGCCGACTGTATCTTCCGCACCGCCCAGGCCAACGACGGCAAGCTCCACTTCGTCACCGGCGACATGGACACCATCATGGCCGGCCTCGCCTGCGGCGAGCCCTGCTCCATCGGCTGGGAGATCCTCCGGGACTACGCCGACCACTTCATTTCCTGCCCCGACTATGTGGCCGCCAAGGGCATGCGCATCCTCGGCAACCCCGCCGCCGGGGACGACCGGGTCATTTCCGGTGAGAGCGGTGCCTCCTGCTTCGGCTGTGTGGCGGAGATCATGACCAATCCCGAGCTTGTCTGGCTGCGGGAAAAGCTGGCTCTGGACGAGAACGCCCGGGTACTCTTCTTCAGCACCGAGGGTGACACAGACAAAGCAAATTATCGTTCTATCGTATGGGATGGCAAGCATCCCAGCCTTATATAATAAAGAGGAGGAATCCCCCATGCTTACCCCCCAGCGACAGGAGCAGGTGCTCTCTTTGTGCCGTTCTCTCGTCCGGTGCCCCAGCTATTCCGGGCAGGAATCGGGCGTGGCTGAGCTGCTGCGCGGCTTCATGACCGCCCACGGTTTTGACTCCGTCACCACCGACCGCTACGGCAATGTCATCGGCTGTATCAAGGGCAACCGCCCGGGCAAAAAGCTCCTCTTTGACGGACACATGGACACCGTTCCCGTTTCCGATCCCGCCCAGTGGAACCTGCCGCCCTTCGGCGCCGAAGTCCGCGACGGCAAGCTCTACGGCCGTGGCGCCAGTGACATGAAGGGCGCTGTGGCCGGTTTCGTGACCGCTGCCGCCGCCTTTGCCGAGGACACCAACCGCGACTTCCCCGGTGAACTCTATGTGGCCGGTGTGGTTCACGAGGAGTGCTTTGAGGGCGTGGCCGCCCGGGCCGTCAGTGAGGCCGTCCACCCCGACTATGTGGTCATCGGCGAGGCCTCCGAATTGAATCTGAAGATTGGTCAGCGAGGCAGAGCCGAGATCGTGGTGGAAACTTTCGGTGTCCCCTGCCACTCTGCCAATCCCGAAAAGGGTGTCAACGCCGTCTATCAGATGGCAAAGGTCATCGAAGCCATCCGCACGCTGGAGCCCCCCGTCCACCCCGTTCTGGGCAAGGGCATTCTGGAACTGACCGACATCAAATCCTTCCCCTACCCCGGCGCCTCCGTGGTGCCCGAGTACTGCCGTGCCACCTCGGACCGCCGCCTGCTGGTGGGCGAAACCAAGGAAACCGTTCTGACCCCCATTCAATCCCTGTTGGAGCAGCTCATGGCCGCCGATCCCACCCTGAAGGCCAAAGTTTCCTATGCCACCGGCACCGAGGACTGCTATACCGGCAACCGGATCACCGGCGAGCGATTCTTCCC
>JAZQVX010000161.1:0-14581 GCA_045632045.1 Lawsonibacter sp. | reverse complement strand
TCCCAGTCGGAGGAGTAGCTCTTATAGGCGTTCTGGTAGTTGTAGTAGTTCTGTGCGTAGTTGGCGTTCTGGGCGGCCTGGATCTGGAGGGTCTGCTTGGTGCTCTCCAGACCGTTGATGGTGGTGGTCCAGACGGCCTTGGAGCCGACAGTAGCCACGGTGGTCAGAGCCAGCACGATGCCGCCGGCCAGAATGAGGCCGTACTGCCATGCGTTATGGATCTGGCTGGTGCCGCCGGGCTGGTTCAGGGCGGGAATGCCGAAGTCCAGCGTGGTCTGAGCCGCGCCCAGAGCCAGAGTCCACTGGGCGGGGTAGAGGGAGGGCAGAACGGTGACGCAGATGCCCAGCACACGGCGCACCATGCGCACGAACTCCTTGTCCTCGGCCAGTGCGCCGCACAGGCAGCAGCGGATGGAGTTGGACTGTCCCATCTGCATGGCGTCGTAGTAGTCCATGGCCATGAGGACTTCGCCCAGCTCGCTCTCCATGTTGGGGCCGCAGAGGAACATGCGCTGCAGCTTCACCTGGCCGTGGTGGACGAAGAGCATGAGCAGATGCTCCTGTTCGGTCATGAGGTAGAGCTCGGTGTCGGGAGCGGCACCGTGGAAGCAGTCATGGGTGCTGGCGGCGGGGATGGCCTGCTCGATCTCGGTGATGAGCTCCTCCTCGGGCTCAGCCTGCTCGCCCTTCTTGCGGGAGAGGGTGAGGGCGGGGGACTTTTTGGCCTTGGCGTCCTTCTGCTCGGGGGCGGCGTAGGAGGCACCCACGGCATTGGCCAGAGCGTGGCCGCAGTAGTCGATGGCCAGCACGGACAGACCGCAGGTATTGGCCAGCAGGTAGTAGGGCTGGACGATGGAGGTGGAAACGGCCCAGAGCTGGAGGGTCATCTCGCCCTTCTCGTTCTTCTGCTGGGTGACTTCCCATGCCAGATGATAATTCTGGGTGTCCACAGGGAAGTACATATCCATGTTGGACTCCAGCATCTTGTCCAGCTTCTTCAGAGGGACGGGGGGCAGGGAAGTCTCCTCGCTGATGACCTGAGTGGTGCACAGGGCAAAGATGACGCGCTTGCAGCGCTTGAATTCAGGGGTTGCCAGCACATCCATCAGTGCGGTACGGACGGTGTCCAGATGATGGATGACGCCGTCCACCACGACGCCCTCGGGCAGATCGGTGATGGAGGTGGCCTGGATGGTGGGCACGGTGCTGCTCAGGGACATCCGTGCCACGCGCAGCTGGTTGCTGCACAGCTGGATGACCAGCGCCTTGCCGGAAAATTTCTTTCTGCTCATAATTGAAACAAAGCTCCTTCGTGATAGCTTTTGGTGTTTGCGGTTACCCCCTCAGTCACCGCCTTGCGGCGGTGCCAGCTCCCCCGCAAGGGGGGGCGCTAAGGGCTTGGGGATGGATGGTATGTGCAAAACTGACCTCCCCCCTTGCGGGGGAGGTGCCCCGAAGGGGCGGAGGGGGTCACAGCCCGAACAGGCCGAGATAAAAATCGATAAATTTCGCGCCGAAGAGGGCGGAAGTCCAGATGCCGAGGGCCAGATAGGGGCCGAAGGCCAGCTTTTTGCCCGCGCCGCGCTTCATGCGGATGGTGTGGATGACGCTTCCGGCCAGACTGCCGAGGAACATGGCCAGCAGGATGCGTCCGCCGCCCAGCAGCAGACCCGCGCCGAACATCAGCTTCACATCCCCCATGCCCAGTCCTGCGCCGCCGGTGAGGATGTGCAGCAGGAGAAACAGGCCGCTGACGGACACCATGCCGATGAGATAGCTCTTCCAGTGGCTCAGATCGGCCAGAAGCTGAACACAGCCCAGCAGGAAGATGCACAGATTCAGACCGTTGGGGATGAGAAAGGTGCGCCAGTCGATGACCGTCACCACCAGCAGGAGGGAGGACAGGGCGCAGTAGAGGGCGATACGCACAGGCTCGTCCCGGAACAGCAGGGCACACAGCAGCCATGCCGCGCCGTTCAAAGCCTCCACGATGGGGTATTGCTTGGAGATGGGAGCGGCACAGTGGCGGCACTTGCCGCCCTGCATGAGCCAGCTGAGCAGGGGGATATTTTCATACCAGCTCAGGTCGTGTCCACAGGAAAAGCAGTGGGAGGGCGTTTTCACAAACTCCTCGCCGCGGGGGATGCGCAGGATGAGAACATTACAGAAGCTGCCCACGCACAGACCCACAAGAGTCAGGAAGATCAGGGGCAGGATGTTCAGGATGGTCGGCATATAAGACCTCCGGGGGAAAAACGGATTTTGTGGGGGCGAACAGTGTTCGCCCGCGGTACTGCGTGGTGATCGTGCGGGCGCACACTGTGCGCCCCTACATGGGGGATGCGGGGCGGCACGGAGACCGCCCCCTACGGTTTTTGTGTGACCACAGGGGTACATATCGCACTCACACAGGTGTGTGGGGGTGATATCTGCCTCTGTGACCCCCTCCGCTTCGCTTCGCTCAGCACCTCCCCCGCAAGGGGGGAGGCTAAAATCAAGGAACAGACCCCGAAGCCTCGCAAAAGGCTCCCCCCTTGCGGGGGAGCTGGGACCGCCGGGGGCGGGGACTGAGGGGGTAATACAGGTGGCGGGAGGGGCAAGCCCCTCCCCTACGAGGGGGTAAACGAGGAAAAAAGGGGACACAAAAAAATTACAGCACCCGCCCGGCCGATAGGGACCGGGCGGGTAATGTATTTAAGTATGAAGCGGGGGATTAGGAAACCTTCCAAGCACCAGCGGTACCAGCCAGAGTGAGGGAGCTGCTCTTCAGACCGGAGAAAGTGATGGTGTCATTGGTGTCATCATAAGCAACGCCGTTACCAGCGGGAGCAAAATCGTCCATAACGCCGAAAGCGGTTGCATCGCTGATGGTGATAACGAAAGAAGAACCCTCGATTTCGGCCTCGGAGACAACCTGAGCAGCGGTCTTACCGACATAAGCAGCGCCAGAGGAAACGACGGTGTTAGCCTGAGCGATGATCTGCTGATCGTTAGCCAGGTTAGCCTTGGTCAGGTAACCGGAGTAAGCGGGAACAGCAACGCCGGCCAGGATGCCCAGGATGGCGATGACGACGACCAGCTCGACCAGGGTGAAGCCCTCGGCCTTCTTGGCCAGCTTCTTCATAAACTTCTTCATGGGAATCAAATCCTTTCTCTTATAAAAAAATTTTGGTTTGCTATATCAAACGCCCAACCCAATTGTGACGCCTATCCGTCGTTACAGGAGGGCAGGGACTGATATACGAATGAAAAATGCAGAATGCAGAATGCAGAATGCAGGAATGACCCGCTCCAAAGGCCCCCTTGTGTAAAGGGGGCTGTCGGCGAAGCCGACTGGGGGATTGCCGATGACGGACAACCCCTCTGTCACGGCTACGCCGTGCCACCTCTCCCAGAGGGAGAGGCAAGGGCTTCACCGCAGTGCATCTTGGCTCTCCCTTTGGGAGAGCTGTCGCCGCCGACGGCGGTGACTGAGAGGGTATCACAGATAGCTGTCATACATGCTGGTCATATTCAGCATGGGCAGGAAGATGGACAGCACGATGATGACCACGAAAACGGCCATGACGAGGATGATGGCGGGTTCCATCATGGACAGCAGGCTCTGGGTGGCCTGTTCCACCTCATCGTCGTAGTAATCGGCGGTTTTCGACAACATATTCTGCAGATCGCCGGATTCTTCGCCGATGCCAACCATGTTATACACAAGGGGAGGGAAGAGCCCGCTCTCGCGCAGGGCCACATGGAGGGACCAGCCTTCCGTGACCTGAGTGCGGACGCGGAGGAGGGCTTCCATATAGTAGATGTTGGTCATGTTGTGGGCGACCATCTCCAGACTGTCGGTCAGGGTCATGCCCGAGGAGATCAGCAGGGAGAGGGTGCGGCAGAAAGTGGCGCAGGCGGAGCGGACGGTGAGCTGTTTCACCACGGGGATCTTCCGGGTCAGCCAGCCGAAGAAGTGCTGTCCGGGAATGGTGCGGTTGAAGAACATACCGCCCACGACGCCCACCACGATCAGCAGGACCATCAGCCACCACCACTGAACAAACCAGTCACTGGTGGCCATGACCATGCGGGTGGGGAGGGGGAGCTCCATGTCCATCTCCGCGAAGGTGGACAGGAACTTGGGGATGATGGAGGTCATCATCACAATGAGAACCACGACCATGACAAGGATCAGAATGCTGGGGTAGATCATGGCCTTGGTGACGGAACTCTTGGTGCGGGTGGCCTTGTCGAAGTAGATCTCCATCTGGTGGAAGGACTCCTCCAAGTTACCGGATTCCTCACCGGCGGCCACCATGTTCACCAACATGTTGTTGAAGATCTTGGGGTGGCGGCGCATGGAGCCGGCAAGGGTGTCGCCCTTCTCGATGTCGGATTCCATCTTCAGAATGGCGGCGGCCAGCTTCTTGTTGCCGGTCTGCTGACCGAGCATGGTCAGCACCGTGGAGATGGGCACACCGGCGCGGATGATGGAAACGAACTGGCGGCAGAAAACCGCCATGTCCTTGGCCTTGGGATTTCCAAGGAAGGGGATCTCGATCTCTTTGTTCAGAACATTCTGTTCCTTGATCTCCAGAATGGTATAACCGATGCCGCGCAGGGAACTCTTTGCGGTTTCAAGAGAGGAGGAATCCAGAGATTTTTTGATCCTCTTTCCGTTTTTATCAATGGCTATGTAATTGTAAACGGGCAAAACTCAACCTTCCTCTCTTATGAGTCTCAGCGGTAGACGGGGGCGTTCTGCTGGAAGGTGCTGGGATCGTTGGCAGCCTCGGCGGCGGATTCCCGGGTGATCTTGCCCGCGCGGACGAGATCCATCAGGGCGTCGTCCAGCAGCTGCATGCCCTGCTTTTTGCCGGTCTGCATGGTGCTGGCGATCTGGAAAGTCTTTTTCTGCCGGATGAGGTTGCGGATGGCGGAGTTGACCACCATGATTTCAAATGCGGCACAGCGGCCGCCGCCCACCTTGGGGACAAGGCACTGGCCGATGGCGCACTCGATGACATCTGCCAGCTGGGTGCGGATCTGCTCCTGCTGGTCGGGGGGGAAGACATCGATGATTCGGTCGATGGTGTTGATGGCGCCCTTGGTATGGAGGGTGCCGAAGACCAGATGACCCGTTTCCGCGGCGGTGATGGCGGTGGAGATGGTCTCCAGATCGCGCATCTCACCCACGAGGATGACATCGGGGTCCTGACGCAGGGCGGCGCGCAGGCCGGAGGCGAAGCTCCTGGTATCGCGGCCCACCTCGCGCTGGTTGATGACGCAGTTCTTCCGGGGGTGGAGGAACTCGATGGGGCTTTCCAGCGTGATGATGTGGCGGCGCTTGGTATTGTTGATGTGGTCCAGCAGGGCAGCCAGAGTGGAACTCTTGCCGGAGCCGGTGGGGCCGGTGACAAGAACCAGTCCGCGGGGCTTTTCAGCCTGATCGATGAGGATCTGGGGCAGATTCAGGGCCTCGGCAGTGGGGATCTTCAGCGGCAACAGTCGCAGAGCCAGCGTGGTGTGATCCTGCTGGTGAAAGACATTGCAGCGCATACGCACGCCCGAGAAGGTGACGGCGAAGTCGGACTCGCCGACTGCTTTGAGTTCGGCGAGGTGGGCTTCATCGGCAAGCTGGGCTGCGTAGTGGGCGACGACTTCCTCGGTGAGGGGCTCTTCGCCGATGTTCACCAGTCCACCGTCCAGTCGGAACACAGGGGGCAGACCCACTGTGAGGTGGATGTCGGAAACTTTGCGGGCCTCTGCGTCGACGACGAGTGTGCTCAGTTCGATCATAAGTCGCCTCCGGAGGGGGTGAGCTCTTCATAGGTGCTCAGATCGCCGGCGCTGACGCGCTGCATCTCCTGAATGGTGGTGACACCTTCCAGAACAAGGCGGCGGGCACTCTGGCGCAGAGTCTTCATGCCGGCGGCGGTGGCGGCGTCGCGCAGGTCGTCGGTGCTGGAGCGGCGGGCGATCATGTGGCGCAGCTTGGGGTCAATCTCCATCATCTCGTACACACCGGTACGCTCGAAGAAGCCGGTGCCGTTGCAGCGCTGGCAGCCCACAGGCTCATACACGGTGGCGGAGCCGGCCTGCTCGGGGGTGAGCTCGAGGAACTCCATCTCATGGGGGAGCAGGGAGTGAAGACGCTTGCACTGGGGACACAGACAGCGAACCAGTCGCTTGGCGATGATGCCAACCACGGAGTCGGCGATGAGGTAGCTCTCGACGCCCATGTCCAGCAGTCGGGTGACGCTGGAGGCGGTGTCGTTGGTATGTAAGGTGCTGACCACCAGATGACCGGTGATAGCGGCCTGAACGGCAATGGCGGCGGTCTCGCCGTCGCGGATCTCGCCGATCATGATGATGTCGGGGTCCTGACGCAGGATGGAGCGCAGGGCGTTGGCGAAGGTCAGGTTGGCTTTGGGGTTGACCTGAACCTGATTGATGCCCTCCAGATTGGCCTCCACGGGGTCCTCAACGGTGACGATGTTGACCATGTCGCTGTTGAGTTCGTTGAGGGCGGCATACAGGGTGGTGGACTTACCGGAACCGGTGGGGCCGGTGACCAGCACGATGCCGTTGGGGTTGCGCAGGATGCGGTCGAAGGCTTCGATCTCCTCGTCGGACAGACCCAGCGCCTTCTTGGTGCGGGTCAGAGCCTTCTTCTGGTTCAGTCGCAGCACGCACTTCTCGCCGTAGACGGTGGGAAGGGTGGACACACGGACCTCATACTCGCGGTGGTCGACCACGGCGGTAAAACGGCCGTCCTGAGGCTTGCGCTTTTCGGAGATGTCCAGACCGCTGATGACCTTGATGCGGGCCACGATGGCGTGCTGCAGGCGCAGGTCATAGCTGGCGGAGGTAAACAGAACGCCGTCCACGCGGAAACGGACACGGACACGGTCAGGCTCGGCCTCCACATGGATATCGGAGGCGCGCTGGCGCACGGCCTGCTCCACCAGAGAGGTGACCAGCATGACCACGGGGGAGGAGTTGACATCTTCCTGCATGATCTGCTCTTCCACACTGCGGTCGATCTCACTGGACTGGGTATACAGCTCGGCGGCCTCCTGCATCTCATCGGTGCCGTAATAGCGGTCGATGGAGAGGAGGATGTCGGCGGTATCGGCCAGGAAGGGGCGGATGCGGCACTTGCTGGCCACGGCGATGAGATCGCGACCCTTCATGTTCATGGGGTCGTTCATGGCCACATACAGGGTGCCGGAGTCCTCGGGATCGAAGGCGAAGGGGATCATGGTATAGCTGCGCAGCAGGTCGGGACGGACCAGCTGGCGCACTTCCATGGGAATGGCGTGCTCGTACAGGCGAATGGTGGGGATGCGGGAGACGGCGGAGAGAGCATCCAGAAGCCGGTCGTCGGGGACAAGACTCCGCTCGCTCACCAGTTCACGGACGGAACGGTGGGAGGACTGGCATTCGGCGCGCAGAGCGTCTGCCTGAGCATCGGTCAGCAGACCGTTCTCCACAAGGTATCGCAAAAGTCTTTCGTTCAAGGTTGGGGTACGCTCCTTTCGGCATTTGGATGGGCGGCAGCGCCGCCTGACGATTCAAAGCCGTCGGATCGATGTCGGAATGCCCTCCGGCACCGAGCCCAGGACTTTGGGCAACCTCCGGGGGACGGGGTGTCCCCCGGAGGTTTGGGTGATCAGTTGTCAGATCTGACGGTCAGCCGCAGATTAGCGGACGACGATGTACAGACCCAGAGAAGCGCTGCGAGCGCCGTAAGCGGCGGACAGAGTCACGCCGTTCTCGAAGGACTTCAGGCACAGATCGGGAGCCTGCTCCAGAACACCGGCCAGAGCCACGCAGGCCTTGGCAGCGGTATCGGCAGCCTGAACCTCGGCCAGAGAGGCCTTGCTGATCTCGCAGGCGCCAATCTTCAGGGAAGCGTCGGCGGGCAGCTTGGCGATCAGGTTGGTGGCCTTGTTGACCAGAGAATCCTGGCCCAGAGAAGCGACCAGACCGGTGACCTGCTCGGACTTCAGGATGGCAGCCATGTCGCCGAAGGAAGCGGCGGCCAGGTTGTCGTAGTCACGGAAGGTGGACAGCAGGTTGGAGATGGCCTCCAGATACTCCTGCATCTCGGCAGCGGAGTCGCCCATTTCCTCCATGTACTTGTCGCGGGCAATGACAGCGTTGTCAGCGATCATGGCATCGACATAAGCAGTCATGGCCTCGTAAGCCTCGGTGCCGGGAACGGCGTACTCGGCGGGCTTGCCGTTGCGAACGTTCAGAGCGTCACAGATGGTGGCGATGATGAAGGGCTTCAGAGCGGGATCGTAACCCTCCAGCTGAGCGACCAGAGAATCAACGGAAGCGGCGGCGCTCTCCAGCATGGACAGATCCAGGTCGAACTGACCGGCGGCGATCTGAGTCAGGGACTCAGCCTTCTCGGTGTCGATGGCGCGCAGAGCGACGGAAACAGCCTTCAGGTTGTCGATCAGAGTGGCGGGAGTGGACTTGGTCAGAGCGAACTCCAGCTTGTCGACAGCGCCCTGAGCATCAGCCAGCAGGAGCTTGCCGTCGGCAATGGCTTCGAAGATGTAAGCCAGGTTGGCCAGCTCGGTGTTGATGGCCTCCTCGATCTTGGCCTCGCCCTCAGCCTTAGCATCGGCGATCTTCTGCTTGGCCTCGGCCTCGGCAGCAGCCAGAGTGGCCAGAGCGTCAGCCTTGACCTTATCCAGCTCGGCCAGCAGCTCCTTGTATTTCTTGGTACCCAGCTGCTTCTTGGCGGCGTCCAGCTCAGCCTTCTTGGTGGCGTACTGATCGTTGATCTCAGCGGTCTTGGAAGCAACCTCAGCGGCCAGCTCGGCCTCGGCCTTAGCGATCTCGTCAGCCAGCAGAGCCTCGGCATCGGCGCGAGCCTGGTCGATGGAAGCCTTGAAGCCGGCCTCCAGGCGGGTCAGAGTGGTGTTGACGGTGGTCAGCTTGTCCTTGATGCCGGGCAGATCCAGATCAGCCAGCTTCTCGTCGATGACATCGGAAGCGGAAGCGGCAACAACGGAAACGACCTGATACAGGGCCTTGTTGTTGAACTTAGCCTCACCGGACAGGACGAAGTTCATCAGGTTGCTGGAGTTGGTGTAGTTGTCGCGGACCCACTGGTTCATGGCACCGTCGACCAGGACCTGAGCGTTGGCATCGGGAGCGACACTCTCGATGGTGGCAACCAGGTCATTCAGAGCGCCGGAGGTCTTCAGAGCCTCAATGGCCTCGTCCATGACGGCGTCCAGATCGATGCCGAACTTCTCCTGAGCGTAGTTCTTCAGGGTGTCGGAACCCAGAACCTTGTCGATGGCCTTGTTGGCGTACTCCTCATACATCTCGGTGACATCAGTGGGGATGGCGAACAGGATGTCGTGGCCGTTATCGTAACGATACTCGACCAGACCGTCGGTGTTCAGACCCAGATTGACGGTGACAGGATAGATGTAGGGGAACTTGTCAGTGTGCTTCTCGTAATCGTTGGTCTCGTTGTCGGAGAACTCAACGGTGACGACAGCGGACAGAGTGACATCGTCGGTGAACTCGGTGTAAGTCAGCAGAGTCTTGTACATCTCCTTGGCGAAAGCCTTGGACAGCTCGATGGCGTTCTCCAGCTTGTCGGCCACGCTGGCGTCGGTATCGATGTCGATGACGGCGGAAGCGTTGCCAACGGAAACGGTGATGTCGCCGGTGTAGTACTTGCCCTCATCGTCACGCAGGTTGTCCCAGATGCTGTAGCCGTACTCGACGATCTCAGCGTAGATCTCCTTGGCGATCTCCTTGGTAGCCTCGACGGAGGGAGTCTTGCCGAACTCGGCATAGACTTCCTTGACGATCTCCTCGACATCGTTCACGGTGATTCGGTCGGGCTCGTTGTTGACGATCTTGACGACTTCCTTGACGGCGGTCTCGACGATCTCCTCAATGGCGTCGCGGGTGACCTCGACCTTGTAGGAGACGGTCATGGGACGGGTGTTGTCCACGGGCTCCTCAGCCAGGTCAACATCCACATAGATGCCCAGAGTGGTGGCGCCGGACTCCAGAGTGCCGACGATCTCCTTCACGGCCTCATAGATGTAGTCGGTGTACACGGGCTTGGGGGTGGGACGGGAACCGCCGCCGCCCAGGACCATCCAGGCCAGGTTGTACACGACGGTAGCAACCTCAGCGCGGGAGGCGTTGTTCTGGGGATAGAACTTGCCGTCGGGAGCGCCGGCGATCAGGCCCCAGCCGCGGCAGTTGTCGACGGCCTCGACAGCCCAGGAAGAGACGCTGGCCTTGTCGGCAAAGGTCTTAACCTTAGCATCGGTCTCGTGGTCCTCACCATGCTCCTCGCTATGCCAGTCGACATAGGCGTTCATGATGACGGCCATCTGCTCACGGGTGATTTCGGCGTTGGGGGCAAACTTGTTGTCACCGACACCGGCAATGACGCCGTTCTTGGCGGCCCAGGCAACAGCACCGGAATACCAGGTGTTAGCGGGGACGTCAGCGAAGGGGGCGACATTGTTGTCCACCTTCACGCCCTCCAGAGCGGCCATGACGACCACGAACATGGCGCGGGTCATAGTCATCTCGGGGGAGAAGGTAGTGTCGCTGGTACCGACGAAGTAGCCTTCGTCAGCGACGAAGTCAACATACTTGTAGTACCAGGCGTCCTTGCTGACATCGCTGAACTTCTCTACATCAGCGGCCATAACGGCGCTGGGCAGCAGAGAAACGGTCATGACCATAGCCAGCAAAAGACTCATAATACGCTTTTTCAATCTTGTCCACTCCTTACTTTAAGATTTGTGTCACGGGTGGACGAGGAAACCGAGGGCATTGGGTTTCCAAGTGCCCGTGGGGTTGCAGAGTGACTGTTTTGGGTAAAATCGGCACGACCAATCAGCCGCTGAAAAGGCATCGCAAATAAACGCCCGCCAAAATAACGGGCGTATGCAACACATTTTCGGCACCGGATGGGCCGGACAGATTTTACCGGAAACCGGGGGTGGACCCGCAAGAACAGACACTCTGCCACTTTCACACGGTCATGGTACCACAATCAGGTTCAGTTTGCAAGAGTTTCCAGTGGGTTTCCATGAGAAAAAATGGGCGTTTTTTCTGTTGCGTTTTTGGGTGAAAGCATGGAAAAAGATTGAATTTCTGAAAGAAAAGTGTAAATAATGTGAGGGGGCGGTAAAAGATGGAAAAATAGAGATTTCAGAATTGGGCAAAGAGCTCTATTTAAATGTATAGGTGGATTTTTGTACCGTCGCACTTGACAAAGCCGGGGTAGTCAGCATATAATACTCCAGTCAAAAGCTGTGCGGAAGAGGAGTATTCCCGTTTCTGAGCTTCAGAGAGAGGGCGGTTCGGTGCGAGCCCTTGGAGAGGCGGGAGGAAGGTGGCTTCCAAGCTCTGGCCTGAAGGATAGTAGGGTCCAGCGGTTCCCGCCGTTACCGGGATCGAGTGTGGACGCAGTTCGTCCAAATTCAGGTGGTACCACGGACTTAGTATCAGTTCGCCCTGAGCCAATGGCTCGGGGCGTTTTTGTTTTTGGAGGAAAGGTCATGTCGAAAATGAGAACCCGCACCGAATACAGTTTCGAGCGGCTGATGGAGCTGCAGCGCGTGGTGTCAAAATCCATTGTGCCCAAAGAGACATTAAGGAAAAAAGCTTCATACCTTGCCTGGGGTACTCTGGGTCTGGGTGTGGGCGGATATCTGATGGCCGGAGGGGGAAATCCCTATATCTCCAGCGCCTGTCTGCTGATGGGTTTCATCCTGCTGATCCGCTTTTACTTCTTCTATCACCTGATGGCGTGGAACGCAAGCCGTGTGATGAAGAAGAAAGACCGTGTCCACGAGTTCCAGTTTGAGGCTGACCATATTCTGGCCTGGCAGGGACAGAACAGCGCCAAGTACCCCTATAAGCAGTGCGCCAATCTGCTGGAGACTGCCAACAGCTTCTATTTTATTATGGATAACGGTCAGGGTCTGATGCTGGACAAGGCCGGGCTCCACGGCGGAAGCGTGGAGGAGCTGCGCGCTCTGCTGGAACAGAAAACCAGGAAAACCGCACAGAATGTGAATATCAAGTAACTATTTATCATAAAAAGGAGAGTTTTGGAAATGAGCATCGAACTGCCCAAGGTTTACGAACCCCAGGAAGCCGAAGAGCGCATCTATCACAAGTGGGAGAGCTCCGGCTGTTTCAAGGCTGAGCGCGATCCCCAGCGCAAGCCCTTCACCATCGTGATGCCTCCCCCCAATGTCACCGGCCAGCTGCACATGGGTCACGCCATGGACTGCGCCCTGCAGGATATCCTGATCCGCTTCAAGCGCATGCAGGGTTATTCCGCTCTGTGGATCCCCGGCATTGACCACGCCGGCATCGCCACTCAGATCAAGGTCGAGGAGGAGCTGCGCGTCAACGAGGGTCTGTCCCGCTACGATCTGGGCCGCGAGAAGTTCCTGGAGCGCGTCTGGGACTGGAAGCAGCGCTATGGCGACCGCATCGTCAAGCAGCAGAAGAAGATGGGTATCTCCTGTGACTGGGACCGCGCCCGCTTCACCATGGACGAGGGCTGCTCCAAGGCCGTCCGTGAGACCTTCTGCGCTCTGTATGAGAAGGGGCTGATCTATAAGGGCTCCCGCATCATCAACTGGTGCCCCAACTGCGTCACCGCTCTGTCCGACGCCGAGGTCGAGTATCAGGACAAGCCCGGCCACATGTGGCACATGCGCTATCCCCTGACCGACGGCAGCGGCTATCTGGTGGTGGCCACCACCCGTCCCGAGACCATGATGGGCGACACCGGCGTTGCCGTGAACCCCAACGACGAGCGCTATCAGCACCTGATTGGTAAGACCGTCACCCTGCCTCTGATGAACCGCGAGATCCCCATCGTGGCCGACGAGTATGTCGAGATGGACTTCGGTACCGGCTGCGTCAAGATGACCCCCGCCCACGACCCCAACGACTTCGAGGTCGGTCTGCGCCACAATCTGGACACCATCCGCGTGCTGGACGACAACGGCGTGGTCAACGCCCACGGCGGCAAGTACGAGGGTCTGGACCGCTACGAGGCCCGCAAGGCCGTCGTGGCTGATATGGAAGCTCTGGGCCTGATGGAGAAGATCGACAACTACTCCCATAATGTGGGCACCTGCTACCGCTGCCACAAGGATGTGGAGCCCATCATCTCCGCCCAGTGGTTCGTCAAGATGGAGCCTCTGGCCAAGGAGGCCCTGCGCGTGGTCTACGAGGGCGAGACCAAGTTCGTCCCCGAGCGCTTTGCCAAGACCTACACCAACTGGATGGAGAATGTCCATGACTGGTGTATCTCCCGCCAGCTGTGGTGGGGCCACCAGATCCCCGTGTGGTACTGCGCCGACTGCGGCAAGATGACCGTCAGCCGTACCGACGCCACCGAGTGTGAGCACTGCCACTCCACCAACATCGAGCGCGATCCCGATGTGCTGGATACCTGGTTCTCCTCCGGCCTGTGGCCCTTCTCCACTCTGGGCTGGCCCGATAAGACCCCCGATCTGGAGTATTTCTATCCCACCGATGTTCTGGTCACCGGCTATGACATCATCTTCTTCTGGGTTGCCCGTATGATCTTCTCTGCCTGCGAGCAGACCAAGATGCCCCCCTTCCACACCGTGTTCATCCACGGTCTGGTCCGCGACGACAAGGGCCGCAAGATGTCCAAGTCTCTGGGCAACGGTATCGACCCCCTGGTCATCGCCGAGAAGTACGGCGCCGACGCCCTGCGTTTCAACCTGGTCACCGGCAACAGCCCCGGCAACGATATGCGCTTCTACACCGAGCGCTGCGAGGCCATGCGCAACTTCGCCAACAAGATCTGGAACGCTTCCCGCTTCCTGATGATGAACCTGACCATCGACAAGTGCGAGCTGCCCGAGCAGCTGGATCTGGAGGATAAGTGGATCCTGTCCAAGCTGAACCGCGTCATCCCCGAGATCACCGAGAACATGGACAAGTATGAGCTGGGTGTTGCCGCTCAGAAGATCTATGACTTCATCTGGGACGATTACTGCGCCTGGTACATCGAGCTGACCAAGACCCGCCTGCAGGGCGAGGACGAGGACAGCAAGATCCGCGCCCAGAAGGTTCTGTGCTATGTGCTGACCCAGATGCTGAAGCTGCTGCATCCCTTCATGCCCTTCATCACCGAGGAGATCTGGCAGGCTCTGCCCCACGAGGGTGACTTCCTCATGACCTCCGAGTGGCCTGTGGCCAAGGAGGAGCTGTCCTTCCCCGAGGAGGAGCGCGCCATGGAGGTCATCATGGACGCCATCCGCGCCGTGCGTACCCGCCGCAGCGAGATGAATGTCCCCCCCTCCAAGAAGGCTCACCTGACCGTTGCCACCAACGAGGCCAAGATCTTCGAGCTGGGCGTGCCCTTCCTGAAGAAGATGGCCTACGGCAGCGATGTCACCATCGTTCCCGCCGATCAGACCGCCAACGCCGCCGGTCAGGTCACCGTGGTGACCCACGCCGCCCAGATCTCCATGCCTCTGGCTGAACTGGTGGACCTGGAGAAGGAGAAGGCCCGCATGGAGAAGGA
>JAZQVX010000160.1:0-19556 GCA_045632045.1 Lawsonibacter sp. | reverse complement strand
ATCATCGTTGACACCTACGGCGGTTCCGCTCCCCACGGCGGCGGCGCCTTCTCCGGCAAGGACCCCACCAAGGTGGACCGTTCTGCCGCTTACGCTGCCCGCTGGGTGGCCAAGAATGTGGTGGCCGCCGGTCTGGCCAAGCGCTGTCAGGTGCAGCTGGCCTACGCCATCGGCGTGGCTCAGCCCGTTTCCGTCCGTGTTGACACCTTCGGCACCGGCGTTATCTCCGATGCCCAGCTGGAGGAGGCCGTGAACAAGACCTTCGACCTGCGTCCCGCCGCCATCATCCGCGATCTGGACCTGCGCCGTCCCATCTACCGCCAGACCGCCGCTTACGGTCACTTCGGCCGTAACGATCTGGATCTGTCCTGGGAGAAGACCAACCGCGTTGAGGCTCTGAAGGCCAATCTGGGTTAAACCAAGTGAATAACGGGTAAGCTTTATTACCTGCAAGCAAGAGCGCGCAGCACAAAACTGCGCGCTCTTTTGCATCCTTTACAAAGCTGCTGTGCTGATGTAAAATGTCAGTGAAATCAACAACACCAAGGAGGGATCCCCCGTGAACAAGCAGGAAATCATGCGCCATGTGGATCACACCATTCTGACCACCACCGCCACATGGGAGCAGGTGCAGGCCATCTGTGAGCAGGGCCTGAAGTACAATGTGGCCTCGGTGTGCATTCCGCCCCGCTATGTCAGAAAAGCCAATCAGTTTCTGGGGGGCAAGCTGAAGGTCTGCACCGTCATCGGCTTCCCCAACGGCTATAACATGCCCGAGGTGAAGGTCTTTGAGACGGAGGACGCCGTGCGCTGCGGAGCCCACGAGATCGATATGGTGGTCAATCTGGGTATGGTCAAGGCCGGAGACTGGGAAGGTGTGCTGGAGGAGATCAAGGCCGTCAAGGCCGCCTGTCACGGCCGCATTCTGAAGGTCATCGTAGAGGCCTGCCAGCTGACACAGGAGGAGAAACTGGCCCTGTGCCGCATCGTCTCCATGTCCGGGGCCGACTTCATCAAGACCTCCACCGGCTTCTCCACCGGCGGCGCCACCGTAGAGGATGTGAAGCTGTTCCGGGAGAAGGTCAGTCCCGATGTCCGGGTGAAGGCCGCCGGCGGTATCCGCACCTTTGAACAGGCCCAGGCCATGCTGGACGCAGGTGCCGACCGCATCGGTGCCAGCGCGCTGGCCGCCCTCATGGAAGAATAAGAAAAAGGCACGCTGCTATGCAGCGTGCCTTTTGTTTTACCAGTGGAAGATCTCCAGATAGGGGAAGCCGGGATTGGTGTTCTCCTCTTCGGTATTTTCCTCGCCCTCGCCGGATTCGGGAGGCTCGGGGGACTCGGGATCGTACTCGGGGAACCAGGGGAACCAGGTGCTGGGATCGTTGGGATCGAAAGCGGGCTCCTCGACGGCCTCGTGAGTGGTACAGATGCCGAAGGAGGTCACATCCCGCAGGAGATACATCTCGTCGTTGGCGTAGACATTCTCCAGCAGTTCGCGCTCGTAGTTGGGCAGGCAGACCTCCCACAGGCTCTCCTCGGGGCAGAACTCGTTGGCCTGATGGAACATGCCGGTTTCGACCTCAGAGGCGTCCAGAATGGGAGCGTCCTTACACAGCTTGACCAGACCGTCGGCGGTATGGATGGTGCAGACATCCACAGGCACATCATCCTGATGGATGGTGGCGCTGGCAACGCGGCTGCCTCTGGGATCCAGCTGGCAGAACTCGGTGGCCAGCAGACCGCTGTCCAGACAGAAGGCATCCACCTTGACCAGACCATTGGGGGTGGGGAAGGCCTTGTTCCCCAGACCCTCATGGACCTGAGCCATGACCTTCTGCCACAGGGGGACGGCGGGGTTGCTCTGGGTGATCTTCTCATTCTGCGCATAGCCGGTCCAGACGGCGGCGGTGTAGTAGGGGGTATAGCCCACGAACCAGCGGTCATAGTTCTCGGAAGTGGTACCGGTCTTGCCGGCGGCCACCATGTTGTTCAGGCGGGCACCGGTACCGGTACCGGCAACCACGACATTGGACAGCATGTCGTTCATATAATAGGCGGTGGTGTCCTTGATGACAGTTTCGCGGACAGGCTCCTTCTCCAGAATGACATTGCCCTCGCTGTCCTCCACCTTGTAATAGGTGCGGGACTGGGTGTAAACGCCGTTGTTGGGGAAGGTGGCATAGGCCTCGGCCATGTCGCGGGTGTTGACACCGTGGGTCAGACCGCCCAGTGCCAGAGGAGAGGTGTCCCGGTCGCTCTTGACCTGATTGCCCACCACCAGCTCATCCACCAGATCAATGTGATAGCGCTCTTCCACGAACTTGAAGGACTCGGCGGGGGTGACCATATCGTTGACCATGCGCACGGCGATGGTGTTGACCGAGCGGGTCAGGGCATCCTTCACGGTGGTCAGACCGCGGTACTTGGTGGAGCCGGAGTTATAGGGCCAGGGGGTGTTGTTCTCCTTGAGGTAGAGGGGGTAGTCATCCACCACGCTGATGGGGGTGACCAGACCGAACTCCACGGCGGGGGAGTAGACGGACAGGGGCTTGATGGAAGAACCGGGCTGGCGGTTGCCGCTGTTGGCGAAGTTGTCCAGCAGGTTGCCGGATTTCTTACCGAACTGGCCGGCAATGGCCACCACATCGCCGGTGGCGTTGTCGATGATGGTGATGGAGGACTGCATCTTCTGACCGCGGGCAGAGGTATAGGGCAGATTGTCCCGGTTGGTGTAGATGGAATCCACGATCTTCTGCAGCTCCATGTCCACGCAGGTGTAGATGCGCAGACCGCCGCTGGACAGAAGCTGACCGGCGCGTTCGTCGGACAGACCGTACTTCTCGATCAGATCGCGCTTGACATCGGAGATGACAGTCTCCTCGTACCAGGAGTAGATGTCCTCGGGAGCCTCGTTGCTCTCACCGCGGACAAAGACCAGCTCCTCGGCCATGGCCTCGTCATACTCTTCCTGCGTAATCATTCCCTGATCCAGCATCTGGAACAGGATGGTCTCCTGACGCCACTTGTTCCACTGGCGGGAGTTCCAGACTTCGCCGGTAGAGGTCTTGGAGCGGGACTCGGAGTAGGGGCCGTACTTGGAGGGGTTGTTGGTAATGCCCACCAGACTGGCGCACTCGGCCAGGGACAGCTCGGACACATCCTTGCCGAAGTACTCATAAGCGGCAGAGCCCACGCCCTCACAGCCCGCACCCAGCGGGATGATGTTCAGATACATGGTGAGGGTATCTTCCTTGCTGTTGTTCTGGGTGAAGCGCAGGGCACGGACGATCTCCACCAGCTTGCGTTTGACGGTGGTTTCGTTATAGTCGGTCAGATTCTTGATCATCTGCTGGGTGATGGTGGAACCGCCCGAGATGTCGTTGCCGGTGAACATGTCCTTCACGGCGTTGAGGGTACGCTTCCAGTCCACGCCGGGATGCTCCCAGAAGCGCTTGTCCTCGATGGCCACGGCGGCGTCCTTGATATCCTGGGGCATATCCTCATAGTCCACCCAGATGGAGCTGGTGGTGGTCATGAGGGTGCACAGTTCCTTCACCTGACCGGTCTGCTTGTCGGTGTAGTACATCACGCTGTTCTCGCCCAGCACATAATCGTCCAGACTCAGATCAGCCTGAGGGATGATGACGCTCTTGATGTACATGGCGCCGAAGCAGCACAGGATCACGCCGGTACACAGTCCGACCATCAGAAGGGTCAGAAAGACCTTCAGAAAGGTGAGGAAGGGATTGCGGCGCCGCTTTTTGCCCCGGCGCTTGGGGGCGGGTTCCGGCTCCCGCTTGCGGGAGGGGTACTCGCTGTTATCGTATAAAGAAGAGTGATTCATTTCAGACACGATGATACCTCCGGTCGGCCCATTGGGGTCGACGGTCTTTCGATTTGCGGAAAAACTCAAACTATATTATATACATTTCTGTGTGATTTGTCCAGTCAAAATCAAAAGGGGGACAATTGGCTCGGACAGGGCCCCAAAATTTACAGGATTATCCCCTTGCTTTTTTCTCTTCAACAGGTTAAAATAGGGCCATAGAGATTCTGTACAGGAGGACATAAACATGAGCGAAGAATTCGGCCCTGACTTCATCTCCGTGACCGACGAGGACGGCAACGAGTTCGAACTGGAACTGGTTGATACTCTGGAGCATAACGGCGTTACCTATTACGCCCTCTTCCCCGCTGTTGCTGAGGATGAGGAGACCGGCGAGCCCGTTGATGTGGACGCCGATGATGAGGAATACGGTCTGGTCATCATGAAGACCATTGTGGACAACGGTGAGGAGATCCTCTCTACCCCCGACTCCGATGAGGAGCTGGAGGAGGTCTACAACCTGTTCATGGAGCGCTTCTTCGAGGAAGAAGACGAAGACTAAGCTTTCTTCCTGCTCGGTGCGTGATGGGCTCTTTTAAACCCACATTTCTTGAACGGGACACCGGATAACTCGCGGTGTGGATTGCAGGCCTCCCGGCCAATCGGTCGGATGTTGGAAGCAGCTAAACATCGCGGAGGTGACCCACCTGCCATTCGTGCAGGTTTTAACGGGGTTCACACGGCCAGAGCGGGGGATCATAGATCAAAGACGATTTCCGTATGCACTGGGGCCGCGGCTTTTGCCGCGGTCTTTTTTTATTTTCAGGGGGGATAAGGGGTAAAATCGAGGCGGGAATTTGTAAACAAACTGGAAATACTGCCCCTTTTTAGCCCACTACCTCTTGAAAGAAGGAATGAATTACGGTATAATGCAGAAATCCGGGCGACCCCGGGTAAGCTCAAACCATCGAGAGGAATGAAACAATCGTGAGTGCATCCAAGGAACACAAGAAGCAGCTGGAGCTGGAGCGCCAGCGTCAGCGCGAAGAGCAGGCCAAGACCGAGCGCAAGAACATGAAGCTCTATGGTCTGGTGGGCGCTGTCTGTGCCATCGCCGCCGTAGCGGTACTGGTGGTGAACAGCGGCATCCTGCAGCGCAGTGTGGCTGCCGTCACCGTCAACGGTACCAAGTATACCGCCGTTGATATGCAGTACTATTATAATATGCAGTACCAGAACGCCGTCAGCATGAGCCAGACTTACGCCATGTACGGCATTGACTACGGTTTCGACTACACCGTCGACCCCGCCAAGCAGATCTATAACGCCGAGACCGGTGAGACCTGGGAGGACTTCTTCATGGAGTCCGCCAAGCAGTCCGCCGTCTACCTGACCGCCGTGACCGATGCCGCCAAGCAGGCCGGTCACAACCTGAGCCAGGAGGCTCTGGACACCCGTGAGGCCGTCGTGAAGAACATGGACACCGTCTGGGTGGGCAGCTACAGCAGCCGCAGCGACTTCCTGCGCGCCAACTACGGCTCCTACATGACCTATGACCGTCTGATGGAGCTGCTGGACAAGGAAGTGCTGGCCACCGACTATGTCAACTCCATTACTTCCAAGCTGGAGTATGACGAGGCCGACTACGATGCCTACTACGCCGAGCACGCCGACGATCTGGATACCTTCACCTTCACCCAGTTCGTGCTGCAGGCCAAGGAGCCCGTGGCCGCTGAGGGCGAGAAGGAGCTGACCGCCGAGGAGAAGGCCGCCGGTCTGGAGCAGGCCAAGGCCGACAAGAAGGCCGTGGCTGAGGAGATCAAGGCCAAGCTGGCCGGTGGTGCCGATCCCGAAACTCTGGCTGAGGAATATAAGGACGAGCTGTACAGCACCGCCATCTCCACCACCCGCGTGGGCACCTCCATGCAGAACACCACCTTTGCCGACTGGGCTCTGGAGGCCGGCCGCAAGAGCGGCGACACCTCTCTGACCGAGTACGAGGGCGGCAGCGTCTATAACTACTATGTGGTTCGCTTCGAGGACCGTTCTCTGGACGAGAGCAAGACCGCCGATGTGCGCCACATGCTGATCGCCGCCGAGGCCAACGATTCCGTTTCCGTCCCCACCGACGAGCAGTTCGCCGTGGCCGAGGCCAAGGCTCAGGAGGTTCTGGACCTGTGGAAGAAGGGCGAGGCCACCGAGGAGTCCTTCGCCGCTCTGGTTCCCCAGTATACCGCTGACGCCTCCTCCGCCGACAACGGCGGTCTGATCGAGAAGATCAGCCCTGCCGATAACTTCATTCAGGAGTTCTCCGACTGGGCTCTGGATCCCGTCCGTAAGCCCGGCGATACCGGTCTGGTGAAGAACACCGGCAGCTCCGTCATGGGCTGGCATGTCATGTACTATGTGGGCGACAACATGCCCGTGTGGCAGATGACCGCCAACAGCGCTCTGGTGGAGGCCGACTACGCCGCCTGGGAGGCCGAAACCGTCAAGGGTTATGAGGCTCAGGAAGGTTTTGGTCTGAACCTGCTGTAAAAAACAGCCAAAAGTGACATTGTCGCACTCAAAAGCGGCCCTGCCGGAACGGCGGGGCCGCTTTTTTCTGCTTCTCGTCAAAATATACAAGGTCACTGCACTAATTTAGTGTAAAAAAACGAAAGAAATTTGCGCTTTTTCGTTGCAACTTGTGAAAGAGTGTGCTACAATGTGCTACATTACGAGAACAAATGACCGCGCAACACGGACAGTGCCGCGGGAACGGAGGCGTCCCATGAGTGGAACCGCAAAATATTTCATCGTAGAGGCCTCTGCCATGCCGGAGATCTACCGCAAAGTGGCACAGGCCAAAAGCCTTTTGGAAACAGGGGAAGAGACCACCGTCAACGCCGCATCAAGAGCCGTCGGCATCAGCCGCAGCGCCTTTTATAAGTATAAGGATGCAGTCAGACCCTTCCACGACATGCTGCAGGGCCGCATCGTCACCATGCAGATGCTGCTCCGGGATGAGCCGGGGGCGCTGTCCGGTGTGCTGAACACACTGGCGGGGACAGGGGTCAATGTTCTGACCATCAACCAGAACCTGCCTGTGAACGGCTGCGCGGTGGTCACCATCACAGCCGAAACCTCCCGACTGGAAGGCAGTATGGAAGAACTGCTCCGGGCCTGTAAAGAGGCCGCGGGTGTGGTAAAATGTGAGATCCTGGCCGGCTGAGTGCTGCCGGACATAGAGATAGGAGAGAAATTATGATCAATGTAGCGATTCTGGGCTTTGGTACCGTCGGTTCCGGTGTGGCCGATGTGCTGACCATGAATGCCGACTCCATCGCCAAGCGCGTGGGTCAGGCTGTGAACCTGAAGTATATTCTGGATGTGCGTGATTTCCCCGACAGCCCCTATCAGAGCTGCTTTGTGAAGGATTTCGCCGCCATCGAGTCTGATCCCGAGGTGGATGTGGTGGTGGAAACCATCGGCGGTGCCCGCATCGCCCTGGAGTTCACCCAGCGCGCCCTGAAGGCCGGCAAGAGCGTCGTTTCCTCCAACAAGGAGCTGGTGGCAACCCACGGCTACGATCTGCTCCAGCTGGCCAAGGCCAACGGCGTGAGCTATCTGTTTGAAGCCAGCGTGGGCGGCGGCATTCCCATCCTGCGTCCTCTGGGCAACTGTCTGGCCGCCAACGAGATTGAGCATATCAGCGGCATCCTCAACGGCACCACCAACTATATCCTGACCCGTATGATCCGCGCCGGCCTGACCTTTGAGCAGGCCCTGAAGGAGGCACAGGACAACGGTTACGCCGAGAAGGATCCCACCGCCGATGTGGACGGTCACGACGCCTGCCGCAAGATCTGCATTCTGGCTGCCATCGCCTTTGGCGAGCATGTCTATCCCCAGCAGGTTCCCACCGAGGGCATCCGCGGCGTGACCCTGGAGGATGTGGCCTATGCCGATTCCTGCGGCTGCAAGATCAAGCTGCTGGGCCGCGCCATCCGTCAGGACGGCGGCAAGGTCTGCGCCTTTGTGGCACCCCATCTGGTGGGCGGTGAGAATCCCCTGTCTGGTGTGGAGGATGTCTTTAATGCCGTCGCCGTCAACGGCAACGCCGTGGGCGACACCATGTTCTACGGCCGCGGCGCCGGCAAGCTGCCCACCGCCTCCGCCGTGGTGGCCGATGTCATCGACATCGCCAAGGATGTCAAGCGCGACCATGGCAACGCATGGGGCCCCGGCAGCGAGGATCTGGTGATCTCCTCCGATGTGATCGCCTCCCGCTGGTATGTCCGCTGCGCCGCCTCCGTGGAGGATATGCGCAAGGCTCTGGGTGAGATCCAGCCTCTGGCCCGCAGCGGCGCTCCCGCCGGTGAAGTGGCCTGCCTGACCACCGCCATGACTCAGCCCGAGCTGATGGCAAAGCTGGCCGGTATGGAGATCGGCTCTCTGTTCCGGGTGCTGTAAGACCCGGGCCGCCTGTGCGGCATAAGATGGAAAAGCAGCGCCCGCGCGTTTTCCGTCAGACTATGATTTGACCTTTCTAGGGGGAAACACATATATGTCACTGATCGTTCAAAAATTTGGCGGCAGTTCTGTTGCTGACGCCGATAAGATCCGCAATGTCGCCCGCATCATCACCGAGACTTACCGCAAGGGTCATCAGGTCGTTGTGGTCCTCTCCGCTCAGGGTGATACCACCGACGATCTGATTGAAAAGGCACAGGAGATCAATCCCCATGCCTCCAAGCGCGAGATGGATATGCTGCTGGCCACCGGTGAGCAGATCTCCATTTCTCTGATGGCCATGGCCATTGAGCGCATGGGCTATCAGGCCGTTTCTCTGACCGGCTGGCAGGCCGGTATGCGCACCGACTCCGCCTATGGTGGCGCCCGCATCAAGCGCGTCAAGACCGAGCGCATCCAGCGGGAGCTGGACAAGAATAAGATCGTTCTGGTGGCCGGTTTCCAGGGCATCAACAAGTACGACGATATTACCACTCTGGGCCGCGGCGGTTCCGATACCTCCGCCGTCGCTCTGGCCGCCACCCTCCACGCCGATCTGTGCCAGATCTATACCGATGTGGACGGCGTCTATACCGCCGATCCCCGCCATGTGGTGGGCGCCAGAAAGCTGGAAGAGATCACCTTCGACGAGATGCTGGAACTGGCCAGCCTCGGCGCACAGGTGCTCCACAACCGCTCTGTGGAAATGGCGAAGCGTTACAATGTCAATTTGGAGGTTCTCTCCAGCTTCAGCGGAAATTCCGGTACCAAAGTCAAGGAGGTTGTCAAAACCATGGAAAAAACTCATGTCAGCGGCGTAGCCAAGGACAAGAATGTTGCCCGTATTGCTCTGATCGGTCTGGAGGACCGCCCCGGTATTGCCTTTAAAATCTTCTCCCTGCTGGCCAAGCACAATGTGAATGTCGACATCATTCTGCAGTCCATCGGCCGCAATGAGAGCAAGGATATCAGCTTCACCGTCGGCAAGGACGATATGCCCAAGGCCGTCGAGGTCATGAAGGAGAATCAGGAGGCCATCGGCTTCCAGACTGTGGAGGCCACCGATCAGGTCGCCAAGATCTCCATTGTGGGTGCCGGTATGGTCAACAACGCCGGTGTCGCCTGCAAGATGTTCGAGGCCCTGTACGGCGCTCACATCAACATCCACATGATCTCTACCAGTGAGATCAAGGTCTCCGTTCTGGTGGATGAGCGCGACTCCGAGCGCGCCGTTCAGGCCATCCACGACCGCTTCTTCAACTACGACTGATTTCGTATTTCCCAAAGACCGACAGAGGTTACACTCCGTCGGTCTTTGATTTTTGGAAAAGAAAAGGCGGATTTTATATTTTTGCTTGCAAAATCGTCGGTCATCTGCTACAATACTAAAATGATTAAATGAGATAGTGCGCCCGTATCCCTTTTTGAAAGAACGGAATAAGGAGATTGAAGCCGATGAATAAAAAGCGACAGGAGGAACAGCGCCGTCAGGAAGATCTGGCGCTGCAGCGTGGAATGCTCTGGGCAGCCGGAGCAGTTGTGCTGGAAGTGCTGCTGTTTTTTGTCAACCGATATACTTTTGATTTTGATGCAACCGCTGAGGGTGCGGCTCTGGCCGCGACTCTGCGCATGGTGCTGACTGCTGTGCGTCTGGCGGGTGTCGTTGCGGTTCTGGCCGGTGTTGCCCTGTTCGTCATGCAGATGAAGAAGGGCGGCAAGACCCGCTGGGCTTGCGTGGCCTTCGCCGCAGGCTTTGCCGTGATGATCTGTGCCCATGTGGCAGTGAAGTATCAGGCCACCGGCATGCGTATGCTGTTCCTGCTGGTTCCCGTTCTGGGCGGTCTGGCACTGAGCTTCTATATCTATCAGCGCGAGTTTTTCCTGGCTGCGCTGCCCACCGTGCTGGCCGCGCTGGGACTGTGGTTCGTCCGCGTGGGCGGAATGGGCGCTGAGGTCGCTGCCACTGTGCTGCTCTGCGCGGCTGTGCTGGTGGCCGTGCTGAAGCTGAAGAAGGGCAACGGCTGCCTCAATGAGCTGCGCCTGCTGCCCGCAAAGGCCAACTACACCGTGGCTCTGGGCAGCTGTGCCGCCGCTGTTGTGGTGCAGGCTCTGGCCATCGTGGCCGGAAGTGCCGTGGCCTACTACCTGATCTTCGCCATGGGTGCATGGCTGTTCGCACTGCTGGTGTACTACACCGTGAAGATGCTGTGATCTGAACGATAAAAGACGGACAGTGACTCTTTGGGAGTCCGCTGTCCGTCTTTTTTTGCGTCAAAAAACCGCCGGGATTCCGGCGGTTTTTTCTTTTGTCATTCCAGCAGGGAAAGCTGATCCAGATAGCCCAAAAACTCGTCCAGATCGGCCCGTGCGGTGGCCTCGTCCACCTCATAGTTCTCCAGTACACGGCTCAGCAGGGTGTCATAACTGATTTCCTGCCCCAGCAATTCCACGAGGAAGGCACCTACCTCATTGGTGGTGATGATGCCCGAGAAGGCCAGCGCCCCCGCCCCCAGAGGGACGAGGATGTGCTCACCCACCACATTGCGCACGGAAAATTCATACTTCAGTTTCATGGTCATCGCTCCCGATGCAGTGTATTTCCCGGCTCACATGGGCCAGAATATGGTCAGCCATCTGACACAGATAGGGTGCCTTTTTTGCGGCGCTGCCTGTTTCGGCGTAGGTCATGGCGGCGCAGGGACGGCACAGCTCCCGCTTGTCGCATCCGGCACAGCCGCTGAGTACCGGGGTGGTGCGCACCCGGTCGGTCAGCGCCAGCCAGCAGGGGAGGAAGCCCTCTTCCAGCGGGAATGTTCTCAGGGGGAAGTCCATCAGACCGCAGGCGGTCATGACGCCCTCCCAACTGATCCAGAAGGAACTGCGTCCGGCGCGGCAGCGCATGTAGTCCTCGCCGCTGCCCCAGTCCTCGTCGTCGGAGGAGAAACAACCGCCCTGTTTTTGATATTGCTCCAGCAGATCCCGGTAGATCTTTCCGCCGTACTGCCGTCTGGCCTTGCGCAGGAAGATCTCCGCCGCCTGCCGGGGGGTAAAGCGGGAGTCGGATTCCTCTCTGTCACGGCGGACAGGGGGGAACATATAGGTGCTCATGCGCACATTCAGCTCCAGTTCCTCTCCGACGGCGAGAATTTCCTCCAGATCCTCCTCGTTCTCGGGGATCATGCTGGCGTTGATGACCACAGGGATCCGGGCCTGCTTCAGCATACGGATGGCGCCGAGAGCCTTCTCATAGCCCGCGGGGTCGCCGCAGATGCGGCGGTATGTTTCGGGATTGGAGCCGTAGAGGGTGATATTCACCCGCCCGGGGGCGTTCTGCTTCAGCCACTCCACCGTTTCGGCATCTATAAGGGTGCCGTTGGTGTTGATGTAGAGGACGAAGCCCATGCGGTGCAGGCGGGTATACAGTTCCCGGAAGCCGGGGTAGAGGAAGGGTTCGCCGCCGGTGAGCAGGAGGAAGAGGGTCCCGGCACTGCGGCACTCCTCGGCCAGAGCCAGCCACCGCTCCATGGGGATGACCGACTTGCCCTCCCTGCAGAGCTGGGCGGGAGTTTTGCGCACATAGCACATTTTACAGCTGAAATTGCACACGGGGGAGAGTTCAAAAGTTCCGCTCAGGGGGACTTTTTCCACTGCCGCCCGCTGGTGGAGCGCATCGGAGATGTTAAACATAGCCCTTCACCTCCAGATACTGCCGCAGTGTTTCCACCGCTTTTGAAGTGGGGGTGCAGGCCAGGCGGAACATGGGCACCTCCCGGGCGATGGCCCCGGCGAGATCGAAGGCCCGACCGATTTCCTCCTGATCCCATGGGTAGACCTGCATCCCGGAAAGGAGCGCGGTCATCTGCCGGGGGAGGGGAAGCTCCTCCACCCGATCATCAGTCCCCTGTGCCAGCAGGACGATGGCCCGCAGGGGGAGAGTCCGATTTTCGCAGAACTCGGAGGAACCGCCGCAGGGGAAGCCGCAGGCGTGCCAGCGGCCATCCAGACGGCGCAGGAGTGCCCGGTCGCCGTTGACGATCTCGGCTCCGGCGTGGTCGTGCCAAAGCTGAGCCTGTGTGCTTTTGCCTGTCTGAGAGGGGGCGGCGAAGAGGATAGCGCCCTCTTGGTGGGCGATGTAGGATGCGTGGAGAATGGGGGACTTACGGAGCAGGAGGGCTCTGTGCAGTCCGGAGAGCCCCAGAAACCAGTCAAAGGGCATGGGGACCTGCCGGGTCATATCCGGGTCAAAGAGGCAGGCATCGCCCCCATCGGGGCCGATGCGGCGGGGGAAGATGCCGAAAGCGGCGCGCAGATGTCCCCAGTGATAGACCAGCAGGGGCTCGCCGTCCACATCGTAGCGGTCAAAGACAGGGCCGGACTGGAGAGGGGGATGTTGGAGCAGGGGAGCCAACGGAGCAAAGCGGCCACGCAAAGTGATGTCCGGGGCGCAGGGCCCGCCGCTGTGGCGGAACTTTTCCGACAACATCCCGGGGAGCAGGGGACAGCCGCCGTTCTCCCAGCGCAGTACGAGTCCGCCGAAGCTGTATTCCTCCATGGTTTCCCTCCTGTCTGGTAAAGGATAGCGGGGGCGATGTGCCCGCCCCCGCTGTGATGTGTTGTGATTTACGATTGGATGGCGATGGACATCAGATCAATCTGAGGGCCATGATAGCAGAAGGTGTTGAACTTTCCGTAGGTCATCAGCACATTGGTGGTGCAGGCCAGACCGAACTGGGTGATGCCGGGATTGATCTTCTGGAAGTTACAGGTGTCCACATTGGCGTTTATGGCGAGCTTACTCTGGGAAGAGCAGCTGCTTGCCACAGCCGCGTCCAACTGGAAGGATTCCGCCGCAAGATAGGGCTTTGTATATGCTTTTTTCATAGATCCCTACCTCGCGTTCAGTGCTGGGCCCGGTGGTCTGCCACCTTGGAGGACAGGGCGGTGAGTGCCTCGCCGCCCCGGGCGATGCCTGCGGTGCCGGGGGTCTTGGTGCCATAAGCGATCTGCAGGTCGGTGATGGACAGAATGCCGTCGCCCTTGTTGCTGATGGTCAGGTACAGGCGCTTGGTCCCCTCAGTTAGGGGGGTGGCGCCGATGACATCGAAGCACTGAGCGGTGGAGGACTCAATATTCACGGTCTGGGCGTGCAGGAGAGCGTCGGCAGTGCTGAGTCGGGTGAACAGCTTGGCGGGGGTGCCGTCGGCGGACTTGGCGCTGATGTGGATGCTTTCGGGGAGCGTACCGGCAAAGTCCAGTGCCAGACCGATGACCTGAGTGCCGGAGAGATAGACCTCGTTGTTGGGGCCGATGGACTCAAAACCGTTCTTGGCAGAGCCGTTGAGCACCAGTGCGCCCTGGTCGTGGCGGTCGATGGTAGTCAGATCGTCGGTGGAGCCGCCGTAGGTTTTGCTGTCGATGAGCTCGTTGCGCACCTCGATGACCTGGGCGTGAGCCTCACCGTCGGCCACATAGGCCTCATAGGCGATTGCGCCGTCGGCGGTCATGTTGGAGGTGGTGGCGTAAGTGTTGCCGTTGCCGGAGGAGATCAGGACACCGGGGGTCAGGAGGGGGTTATAGATGCGCACGGCGTCGAAGTGGAACTGGTTGCCGCGATCCAGTGCGGAGGCCGTGGTGCCAAGGAAGTCGGACAGCTTGAAGCCCTGAATGACATCAATGGTGACGGTGTAAGAGCCGTAGGGCAGGTCGTTCATGGAGACCACAGGGACCTGATACAGCTCCAGCGCTCGCTCGCTCTTGTTCAGAACCTTGAAGGTGCGCAGAACATGACCGTCGATATGCTTGGTGACGGTGACAACGATCAGACCTTCCTGGTCGCCGGTGCGGCTGATGATCTCAAAGCCGGTGCCGGTGAAGTTAAAGGTGGCGTAAGTGGTGGGGTGCTCGCCGTCGGGGGAGTCGCCCTTAGCCAGCAGACTGCTGCCGTTGGACAGGTTGATGTCGTCGGTGTAGCTGGAGTCATAGCCGTAGAGGTCGGTGCCGATCACTTTATCGTCCTGAGGCTCATCGGCGGCGGGAGAGCCGGGAACGGTGCTCCACTGACCCACGGTGCGGAACACGCCGTCGGCGAAATCAGTTTCATAGTACATGATGGTGGCGGGGATAATATCCACCTCTTTGAACATGTAATAGTAGTTGGTGCTTTGAGCCGTGTGCTGGAACTTCACGGCCACAAAGATCTTTTCCACCTTGTCCAGCATGGCGGTGGGGGTGAAGCGGATCTCGCCGGCGGTGCCGTCACCCACGATCTCGTAATAGCCGTAGGGGGTGCGGAAAGTGGGGGCGAAGGCATCGGAGGGGACATACTGTTCCTGAGTGTGGGTGGCGTTATAGGGAGCGAAGCCAACTACGCTCATGGTATAAGTGCCGGTGTTGTCGCCGGTGGCGGTGGGGAGCTCACCGGCCACAAAGGTGGGGAACTCCACGCTCTTGCCATAGTCGATGACGATCTGCTTGGGGAAGAGGCGGTGGGCGGCCGTGGGCAGGTCGTTCATGACCACGGGGATCTCAACATAGGCCTGACGCATGGTCTGATCAGTGCCCCAGATGAAGATTCTGTCGGGGGAAAGTGCCTCGCTGTGGCTGGCGCTGCCCGTTCCGGTGGTGGAGTTTGCCACCCGGAATTCAGAATTGGCGGCGAGGGAATACAGAGTGTAAGTCGTCTTGCCCAGACCGGCGGCAATATAGACCTCCTCTGCGGTCTTGGTCAGTGTAGACAGTTCGCTGGAGTCTGCGCTGGCCAGAGGCACCGCATAAGAGATGCTTTCGTTCAGGAAGACGCGGTTGGCCTTTTCTGTGAAGGAAACGCCCGCGTGGTTGACATACTGGCCGGAGTTGTTGACCAGATAGAAGCGCACGGTGACGGAGGCCTTGCCCCAGGGCAGTTTGGGAACGGGGAAGACGCGGTGGGCGTGTCTGCCGCTCATGCTGACAAAGTCCAGATAGGCCGACTCGTTGGTGGGATAGATGTTGTCCTCGGGGCGGTTTTCAGTGCTGCCGTCGAAGGAACCCTTCAGATAGACATTGTAGCACAGGGCAATCTGGTGATCGGTGATGGTGCCGATGTTCCAGTCGAACTTCTCCACGCCGTTGATCTTGGTGTAGGTGAAATAGACGCCCGCGATGGTGAGGGTATCTCCGTCGGTATAGAGGATATTCTCACCGTTGAGCAGATTGCTGGTGGCGGTGGTCACATCGTTGGCGGTGGTGAAGGAAACTCTCTCGACGACGGTGAAGATGGGCTGACCGTTGGCGTCGGTTTTGCGGGTACCAACATGGGCCTCGGTAATCTGCTGGCCGTTGATGGTCTTGTTGATGTCGTCGCGGGTATACAGCTCATAGGACTTCACGGTGATCTCGTTGGTGATGCCGCTGAGTTGGTTGGCATCGTTCACCTTGGACTCGGTGCCGGTGTAGAGGGTGAAGTCGCTGCTGATGGTGTCCATCACATTGGCGCTGGTGCCGGCGTAGGCAAAGCGGTTTGCCATCTCGCGGAAGGTGATGTGCAGGGCATCGGGGTCGTTGGCCATGGTCACATCGAGGTCTTCGGTGTCGCTGACCAGACCGCGCAGAACATTCTCCATCACATCCACATCCCAGCTGTGAACACCGAAACCGCCGTGGGCCAGGTCGAAGCCGATGGGATAGAAGCCGTCCACCTGAGCGGCCAGAGCCTCGGCCAGGTCGTTGTGCTTCAGGATCCACTGAGTCCAGCTGTCATAGACATAGGAGGAGGAACCGGTGATGGCCTCGTAGACGGCATTGGGGTTGTTCCAGGGATGATCGTTGGCGTTGTCCTTCTCCGAAGCGACCTTACCGTTATAGTGGGAGGGAGCGCCGTCGGTCATAAAGACCACATACAGCTGGCGGCCGGTGGCGTCGTAGTCGTCGTACTGCCCCCTTGATACTTGCCACGGCCTCAGCGGCCTGACCGAAGGCATAGTCATAGTTGGTGTTGCCGCGGTTGACACCTGCGGCGATGACTGCGCCCTCGTGGTTGGTGATCTTCAGACGATAGGTGACGCTGCCGCTCTCCTGACCGGAGGAGTTATAGGCCTTCTCGAAGCCGGTGAACTCGGTGTTGTCAAAGGCGGTCTTTGCGGCGTTGTAGTTGGTCACGCCTGTGAAAACAGTGTGGACGGAGTCGATATTGCTGGTGGTACTGCCTTCCTGACCGGCGAAGGTGACGAAAGAGAGGGTGTTGTTCTGGTTGCCATTGAGCAGGATATCGGCGAATTCGGTGGCGGCATCCATGGCGATGTCCAGCTTGGTGGTGCCGTAAATGCCGTTTGCGGGGATCTTCTTGTTGTCCTTGGCGGCCATGGCCTCGCTGTCGCTCATGCCGTTGAACCAGTCCATGCTCCAGCCCATGGAGTTGGACACATCGACCACCAGCACCACATCCACATTGCCGGGCTTGGACACGCCGGAAACGGTCAGCTCCACCTGAGCCACGCCGGTGTTCTCATAGTTCAGGCCGGAGGCGGTCTTGTTCCAACGCACGGCGCCGGGGTTGGGGAACTCGGGGATGTCGCTGATACCCTCGTCCGCCAGATGGGAGTAGGGATCGCCGCTGACGCGCACGAAGATGGTGTCGATGATATGACCGTGATAGCTGACCTCCACGGGGTAAACGCCGGTCTTGGACAGATCCATAGTTTCGGTGTTAAAAACCAGATTCTGACCGCTGACCACTGCGGTGGAGGAATCGTCATAGGTGATGGTGGCCTGGACGGAGGCGAAATTGGGGGAGACATTCAGCGCGGTGTTCAGAAGCTTGGGGGTAGAGATGTGGATACCCGTGGCTGTTTTGTCCGTAACGGAAACGGAGATTTTGCCCAGTTCCATGACACCGTACTTCACGGTGGCGATATAGGTGCCGGGATAGTTGCCGTTGAGTGCGTTGTCCCAGGAGAGGGTGATGCGGCTGTTGCTCCAATCGGTCTTGGCGGCATTGCTGTTGTTCTTGTCGGCCACCCAGACGGCGCTGGTGTTATAGATCTGTTCCAGAATCTCCTGAGCGGTGAACTCGCCGGTGGTATAGGAGTAGGGACCGCCGATTTCCAGTGCGGCGTAGCCGGTGGCCTGGTCGGTGGAGTGCTCATGGTGGGCGTAGATGTCAACACCCTGATCGGCGTTTTTGATCAGACTGGCGTTATAGCTGACGGTACCGTTGCTGGTGAGGGGAGTCAGATAGAGATAGTGCTTCTCGGAGCCGTTGGTGCGGTAGATGTGGGTCTGGTCGTTGGCGACCTCGACAGTCCAGACGGTGGCCTGATCCCGAGCCTGAGTCAGGGCGATGTGGGCAGGGTAGAAGCCGTTGGTACCCAGCACAGTGGGGGAGGTGTACCAGCTGACCAGATAGTTGTTGACACCGTTGATCTCGCAGTAGATGCGGCCCTCGTCCCAGAACCAGAGCTGAGGCACGCCGCTGGAGCCGATGGACTGGACCATGGCGGTACCGGAGGAGCCGTCGGTGTAGAGGAAGTTGTTGCTTTCTGCGGTGGAACCGGCGGAGGCGATGACAAAGCCCTCATAGCCGGCTTCGGTAGTGGCCATGGTCGTGACCTTCTTGTATGCGGGCTCGGGGATCTTGACCCAGTTCAGCGTGACCGGATCGGTGGCGGCAAGGGCAACCGTGGGCAGCATACTGGCCAGCATGCACACGGACACAAATACAGCACAGAATTTGTGGAACAGTTTTCTGGATTTCATAGGAATTTGCCTCCTTTTGATGCAGTTAACACCCGCCGGAGCTGGAGAAAATCAACATAACGAGGGGCGTGTGTGGAAAGAAGAAACACGCCCCCACCATGAGAAACATTATAGCACAACACCATCCGGTTGTGAAGTCTTGAAATGCAAAAATGCAATTTTGTGGAATGTTTTGCGTAAAATTGTGAGAAAATGGGAGCGGGTGCGGCGGCGCATGCAGGAGATAACCTCTGTTAAAATCAGGAAACGACAAAAAACGAATAGGGGCGTACATTTGGGCAAAGCTATGCTCGGACACTTCGATCAGACATTTTGAGGTGTCCGGAAAGGGAGAAATGAATTATGTCCTCTAAGAATAACAACAAGATCAACATTCCCGAGGCTCGTCAGGCCATGAACCAGTTCAAGATGGAGGCCGCCAATGAGGTGGGCGTCAACCTGAAGCAGGGCTATAACGGCGATCTGACCTCTCGTCAGGCCGGCTCCGTCGGCGGCCAGATGGTCAAGAAGATGATCGAGTCCTACGAGAAGAACCTGAGCGGCAACAGCAACAACCAGTAACCGAAACACAGGGCAGACCGGAAACCCGGTCTGCCCTGCGCTTTTCGTTGACTTGCGGAATGGGGATGGGGTACAATGATAACGATATATCAATGAGAGGGGGAGCGGGATGACCTGCGCCAATATCTGCTGTTTCACCGGGCACAGGCCGGACAAGCTGCCCTGGGGGACCAATGAATATGATCCCCGCTGTCTGCGGGTCAAGGCGGAGATCGCCGTGGCTCTGGAACAGGCCTACGCCGAGGGGTATCGCCACTTCATCAGCGGCATGGCCCGGGGCGGCGACCTCTACTTTGCGGAGGCCGTTCTGGCTCTGCGGGAGAAATATCCCGATGTACTTCTGGAGTGCGCCCGCCCCTGTGAGAGCCAGAGCGACCGCTGGCCCCGCTCTGAGCGGGAGCGGTATAACGCCATTCTGGACCGCTGCAATCTGGAGACTATGGTGCAGCACACCTACGACCGCTGGTGCATGATGCGCCGCAACCGCTATATGGTGGATCATTCCACCCACATCATCGCCCTCTACGACGGTGTTCCCACCGGCGGCACCGCCCAGACTCTGGCCTACGCCATGAAAAAGGGGCTCACCACCCACATCATCCCCACGGAATAAGGAGAAGAACATGAATACTCTGATGCACATGTGCTGCGCCCCCTGCGCCAACCAGCCCATCCGCCAGCTCCGGGAGGAGGGTATCTCCGTCAGCGGCTTCTGGTTCAACCCCAACATCCACCCCTATACCGAGTATCAGGCCCGAAAGGCCACGCTGGAGGCCTATGCCAAGGAGATCGGCATGAAGCTCATCATCGGCGGTACTTATGACCTGCGCCCCTTCGTCACCGCCGTGGCGGGGAACATCGACGGCCGGTGCGGCTACTGCTATCTGGTGCGCATGGAGGAAACGGCGAAATACGCCGCCGCCAACGGCTTTGACAGCTT